>JAGRHW010000398.1 GCA_020444765.1 Gammaproteobacteria bacterium
CGGAGGACATCATGGCTTGCAGTTTGCGTTCGGCGGATTCGATCCGGTAGGCGTCGATCACGACGTCCTGGGTGGCCGATGAAAAGCCGAGCAGCACCGCGGCCAGCGCCATCAGGGTAAGCTGCCGGGAACCTTCTGCCGGATCGGTCATCGCCATCCAGACGATGGCAAGGACAATGCTGCCTTGTGACAGCAGCATCCAGCCGCGGCGGCGTCCCAGCCAGCGGGTCAGCAGCGGCAGGGGCAATTGGTCGACCAGAGGCGCCCAGACAAATTTAAACGAATAGCCGAGCGCCGCCCAGCTGAAGAAGGTTACCGCCGAGCGTTCGATACCGGCTTCGCGTAACCATAAGCCAAGCGAGGAGAATATCAACAGCAGCGGAATGCCGGCGGAAAACCCCAGAAACAACATGGTGACAACGCGTGGATGAAGAAATACCCGCAAGGTTGTTCGCCAATCCGTCGCATCGACATGATCTGCGGGCAGGGTCTTCATCGGCGCTGAATGTCCGGGTGAATTTCCGCGACAACACGCAGACGAGAGGCGGGTTTACAGTTTAAGTTCAAAATCGTAATCGATAATCAACGGGGCATGATCGGAAAACCGTTGCTCACGGTAGATTTCCGTATTCAGGACTTTGCCCCGCAGTCCAGGGGTTGTAATTTGATAATCGATACGCCAGCCGACATTCTTGGCCCAGGCCTGACCGCGGTTGGACCACCAGGTGTATTCGTGTTCGGCCTGGTCGAGCTCGCGAAATGCATCGACATAATTCACCTCATCGAACAGCTGCGTCAGCCATTGACGCTCCTCCGGCAGAAAACCGGAGTTTTTCTGGTTGCCGCGCCAGTTGCGGATATCGGCATTGGTGTGCGCGATGTTCCAGTCGCCGCAGATAATAAACTGCCGGCGTTTACGTTTCAGCGACACCAGATGCGGCATGAAAAAATCCATCATGCGGTATTTGAACGTCTGCCGCTCTTCGCCGGACGAACCGGACGGCATGTACAGGGAAATGACTGACAGGTTGCCGAACTGTGCTTCCAGATAACGTCCTTCGTCGTCGATTTCCTGCTGCGAAAGTCCGACGTTAACGGCTTTTGGCGGGTGGCGGCTGTAGATCGCCACACCGCTATAGCCTTTTTTGACCGCGTCATGGTAATAACAATGGTAGCCTTCGGGGTGGAAAACCGGGTCTTCGAGTTGATCTATCTGAGCCTTGGTTTCCTGTATGCAGACCACATCCGCGTTCTGCTCCGGTAGCCAGTCGAAAAAGCCTTTTTTGGCCGCCGAGCGAATGCCGTTGGTGTTGATCGTGATGATGCGCAATGGGCACTCCAATGTTTTATCGCGAGTCGGCTGTGTATCATACCGCAATTCATTAAACCGGAGGCTTCGGACAGACCATGCAAAATACCCGACAGGACTTTATCGATTTCGCGCTGCGCCACGAGGTGCTGAAGTTTGGCCAGTTCACACTCAAATCCGGCCGGATCAGCCCGTATTTTTTCAATGCCGGGCTGTTTAACACGGGTTCTGCCATTGCCTCACTCGGGCGGTTTTATGCACAGACGATTGTGGATTCGGGGCTGGCTTTCGATATGATTTTCGGCCCGGCCTACAAGGGCATACCGCTGGCCTGCGCCACCGCCATCGCTTTGTCTGAACAACATGGCCTCGATGTGCCGTGGTGTTTTAACCGCAAGGAAGTCAAGGATCACGGTGAAGGCGGGCAACTGGTCGGTGCACCGCTTAAAGGCCGCGTTTTGGTCGTCGATGATGTGATTACCGCCGGTACAGCGATTCACGAGGCATTTGAAATCATCGATGCGCACGGCGCCGAGTTCTGCGGCGTGGTGATCGCGCTGGACCGCCAAGAGCGTGGCAAAAACCGCCAATCCGCCATTCAGGAAGTCGCCGAACGGTACGCTATTGATGTGGTCAGTGTGGCCGGTTTGAGCGATTTGATCGCGTTTGTCGAAAGTCAGGACGATTTACGAGCACATGTCGATGCAATCAACGCCTACCGGGCCGAGTATGGGCTGTGAACAGTCGTTAAACATGATGTGCGTCACAAGGAACGGGCTGAGATTTTGTCGATATCTGTCGATAAAAAGCTAAATCCGGAAATAAATTGTTCCCTCCCGGTTGAGGTGAGACGGTGATTACGGTTTTGAAAAGCGCCCAAGTGAATTTAAAAGATATGACTCTAACATTTTATAAATACGATGATTATTCGACGACAGGCTTTGGTTCGACGCTGTTGCTCGTACTGCTTGGGCTGATTTTGATAGCACCGCCGGCTGAGGCCACCAATTCCGTCTACAAATACCGGGAAGACGGCAGTGTCGTCTATCAGGACCGGCCGTCGGCGTCAAATCAGGACGACGGGCACAGCGTCCTTAACGAACAGGGCGTGACGCTCCGGGAAGTGCCGAGCCGTGACGAGCGATTACGGCTGAGAGCCGCCAAGGAAGCCGCGCGCCGGGCGGAAATTCGCGATCGGGCGCTGCTCGCGACCTTTTCCACCGAAGAGGATCTGATCCGCACCCGCGATGACCGGATCGGCATGATCGACGGGCTGGTCAATCGCCTCGATGACCGTATCCGGATTCTGTCCGAGCGACTGGCAACCATTGATTCGCGCATCGATGCGCAGGAAACCGCCACCGGTACGGCCCGCGATTCACTGTACGACGAGCGCCAGAGCATTCTGCGGAATATCGAAAACGCCTGGTCGCTGGTCGATGCCAAAGCTGCTGAACGTACGTCGCTGATGAACAAGTTCAAAGACGACTTGGCGCGTTACCGCGAACTCAAGAAGAGCCGCTAGCCGGGACGAATCAATGTGCCGACACCTTCGTCGGTAAACAGCTCCAGCAAGACGGCGTTTTCCACCCGGCCGTCGATGATCTGCACGGTGCCGACACCGCTGTCGATCGCATCAAGCGCGCATTGCACTTTCGGCAACATACCACCGTAAATCACTTCCTCTTCGATCAGGCGATCGATATCGGAGCGCGTCAATCCGGTCAGCAGCTGTCCGTCTGTGTCGAGAATACCGACGGTATTGGTCAGCAGTAACAGCTTTTCGGCTTGCAGAACAGCGGCAACCGAGCTGGCGACCAGATCGGCGTTGATATTGTAGCCCATGCCCTGGCGATCGACGCCGACCGGCGCGATGACCGGAATAAAGCCGTTCTGGTCGAGCGTATGGACTATGGCGGGATCGATGCTCTCAACTTCGCCGACATGACCAAGTTCGCTGTCCGGATTGCTGTTCAGCGGTCTGGCGCGAATCAGGCCGGCGTCCTTGCCGGTCAGGCCGACCGCCCGCCCGCCGGCCTGGTTGAGCAGGTTGACGATGCTTTTGTTGACCTGCGCGCCGAGCACCATTTCCACGACATCCATGGTTTCCGCGTCGGTGACCCGCATGCCCTGGATAAAACGGCTTTCCTTACCCAGTTGCTTGAGCAGATTACCTATTTGCGGACCACCGCCGTGCACCACGACCGGGTTCATGCCGAGTTGTTTCATCAGCACGATGTTTTGCGCAAAACTTTTCTTCAGCCGCTCCTCGGTCATGGCGTTGC
>JAGRHW010000399.1 GCA_020444765.1 Gammaproteobacteria bacterium
CCTGGGCCCGATCAACGGCGTCGCAATCCTGATGCCGCTGGCCTTCGCCATGAACTTTCCGCCTGAATCCGCCCTGATCCTGCTCGCTTCGGTCTATATGGGCTGCGAGTACGGCGGACGGATTTCCTCCATTCTGCTGAATGTCCCTGGTGACGCCGGCGCCATCATGACCGCGCTCGACGGCAACCCCATGGCTCGCAAAGGGCTCTCCGGAGTTGCCTTATCGCTGTCGGCGGTTTCGTCTTTTGTCGGCGCAATTATCGCCACCGCCGGGATTGTATTTTTCGCCCCGCTGCTGGCCAGCTGGGCGCTCTCCTTCGGTCCGGCGGAATACTTCGCGCTGATGATTTTCGCCATCGCCTGTCTCGGCGGCATGGTTGGCGACAAACCGGTCAAAACGCTGCTCGCAACCATGATCGGCCTCTCTCTGGCCACCGTCGGCGTCGATGCCAACAGCGGCGTTTACCGCTTTACTTTCGATGATGTCCATCTGGCCGATGGCATTCAGTTTGTCGTGGTCGTGATCGGCTTGTTCTCGATCAGTGAAATCCTACTGATGCTCGAAGGCACTCACACCGGGCAAACACTTATCAAACAAACCGGGCGTATGATGTTCACCCTGCGTGAGCTGCGCGACACCATCGGCACCATGCTGCGCTCCTCGGTCATGGGTTTCGGCATTGGCGTATTGCCGGGAGCCGGCGCAACCATCGCCAGCGCCATTGCCTATATGACCACCAAACGCCTGCACCCGACGCGCGCTTTCGGTGAAGGTGAAATACGCGGCGTCGCCGCACCGGAAGCCGCCAACAACGCCTCGGCCTGTGGTTCTTTTATTCCCATGCTGACCCTCGGCGTCCCAGGTTCCGGCACCACCGCGGTCATGATTGGCGCACTGACGCTGTACAACATCACCCCCGGCCCTTTGCTGTTTGAACAGCAGCCCGATATCGTCTGGGGTCTGGTTGCCTCGCTGTTTGTCGCCAATGTGGTCTTGCTGGCGCTGAATATCCCGCTGGTCAATGTTTTCACCCGCATGCTCAACACACCTTTGTGGGCACTGGTGCCAGGCATTGCAGCCGTCAGTGCGGTCGGCGTTTATGCGGTACACGCCACCACCTTCGATCTGATCCTGGCCGTCGGGCTTGGCGTATTCGGGTACTTTCTGCGCAAGATGGACTTCCCCATGTCGGCGCTGATTCTGGGCTTTGTCCTCGGGGAAATGCTTGAACAGAATCTGCGCCGCGCCCTGTCGATTTCCAACGGTGACACGGCTATCCTGTTCCAGAGCCCGATCTCAATCAGCCTGTGGATTCTGGCGGGGCTGATTCTGCTGGGCCCGCCACTCTGGCGCCTGCTGCGTCGACGGAAAACCCAACCTGCCGAATGAATCAACCACTGTTGCGATATGCAGCCACTCTGGCCCTGGCGTTTAGCGCCGGGGCCTTGTGCGACTGGCTCAACACCCCATTGCCGTGGATGCTGGGCCCCTTGCTGGTCACGGCGGCGGGCCGCCTGGCCGGCTTGCCACTGGGCGTGCCGGATAAAACCCGCAACCTGGGACAGTGGCTTATAGGCATTACACTCGGCTTGTATTTTTCTCCCAGCGCTGCGGCTCAAGCACTGGGTATTCTGCCATTGATTTTGCTGGGGTCACTGATCGCGGTCCTCGCAGGCGCGCTCTGCGGACACTTGCTCGGCTATCTGACAAAAACCAATGCCGCCACCAGTTTCTTCGCCGCCATGCCCGGCGGCGCCTCGGAGATGGCCATACTCGCCGAACGCTACGGCGCCCGCCCCGACCTGGTTGCTGCCGCTCACACACTGCGGGTTGTGCTGGTCGTGGCGTTGATCCCAGCCTTGTACTATGCCTTCGACCTGCACGGCAACGCACCTGCCGACATCAACAACGCCAATAGCAACCTCTGGCAGTTGGCCGGCCTGGGCCTGGCAGGCGCATTTGGCGCGCTGATCTGGCGGGCGCTGGGTCAGGCCAATGCCTGGATTCTCGGCCCGCTCTTCGTCACCGCCCTGCTGACCGGCAGCGATCTGGCCCATACCCAAATGCCGGGCCTGCTCAGCGCTCTCGGGCAATTGTGCCTCGGCACCGCACTCGGCAGCCGCTTTTCACCGGACTTCCTGCGTGAAGCACCACGCTTTCTCGCCGCCTCATTGCTCGCTACCGTGCTGATGACCGTACTGCTTTCACTGGCCGGCCTGGTGATGGCCTGGTTTAGCGGCCTTAACCCGCCCTCGACCGTGCTCGGTCTCTCGCCTGGCGGTATCGCCGAAATGTGCATCACCGCCAAAGCCCTGCATCTGAGCGTACCTATCGTCACTTCCTTTCATGTCATCCGCGCCATGGCCGTGGTGGTTCTGGCCGGACCTGTATTTCGCTTGCTCCATGGCCGAAAGACCTGAAACGACACGCGATAAGAGCGAGGAAAAAAATCGCCCGGCAATGCCGGGCGAAAAAAGAAAGCAGATTTTTAATACGACTAGCGCCGACGTAACATCATTGTTCCGCGCAAAACATCGGCCCGCCTTTCCAGCGCGGGAAGCCATAACCGTGGATTTCCACCAGATCGATATCCACCGCCTGGCCGGCGATGCCTTCGTCGAGAATCGCCTGACCTTCGGCCGCCATCGCGCCGACCAGGCGTTCGGCGATCTGTTCCTGGCTCAAGTCACTCGCCGCGTCACCAATTCGCGCGCCCAGTAGCTCGGTCACGGTTGCCGAGGAGCGTGGTGTGCGGTCACCATCGGCATAGTCGTACCAGCCACCACCGGTTTTCTGGCCTTTGCGGCCGGCCTTGACCAGGATATCACCCAGTGTTTCCGGCACGTCCTGCCCAGTGGCGCGTGCGCCTTCGCGTTGCAGATAGGCGATGTCCAGCCCGCCGAGATCCTGCGCCTCGAACGGCCCCATCTTGAAACCAAAGCCACGCATGGCGGCGTCGATGTCACTGATGGCCACGCCTTCCTCGATCAGGCTTTCCGCCTCGGCGCGGTAGCGCTTGAGAATCCGGTTGCCGATAAAGCCTTCGCAAATCCCCGCCTGTACCGGGATCTTGCCGAGCTGACGGCCGAGCGCGAAGGCACTCGCCAGCACGTCCGGCGCGGTTTCCGGCGTGGGCACGATTTCCAGCAGCTTCATGATGTGCGCCGGGCTGAAAAAGTGCAGGCCGATAAAACGCTCGGGGTTGGACAAGTCCACGGCAATTTCGCGCGGATCGAGATAAGACGTGTTGGTCGCCAGAATCGCGTCGCTGCGGCAATGCCGGTCGAGTTCGGCAAACACGTTGCGCTTGACGCCGATATCCTCGAACACCGCCTCGATCACCAGATCGCAATCGGCCAGTTTTGCGTAATCGCTGGTGGCCGTAACGCCGGCCAAACGCTCGGCGTAATCCGCCTCGCTGAGTTTGCCGCGTTTGAGCGCGCCGGCGAAGAGTTTTTCCAGCGTGCTTCGCGCGCGTTCAACCGCTGCCTCATCCCGCTCGATCAACACCACCGGCAACCCGGCATTGCGGCAGGCTGCGGCGATGCCCGCACCCATGGTGCCGCCGCC
>JAGRHW010000039.1:0-10227 GCA_020444765.1 Gammaproteobacteria bacterium
CTCCCGCGAGGAGTACGATTACTCGAAATACGTCGGCTACGAAATGGGTCTGCGTGAGCTGGATATCTGTACGGGTTGTGGCCCAGGGGCAATGAAGGGGCCGATGAAGGGCGCGGCGGTCGGCCATGCCAAACAACGCAATTCGCAAGGGCGTTACCTCGGTCTTACCGAGCCGGGGATTATCGCCGCCGAGTCACCGAACCCGATCGTCAACGAACTGGTGATTCTGCCGGATATCGAAAAACGGCTTGAAGCCTTTGTCCGCGTCGGTCACGGGATTGTCGTGTTTCCTGGTGGCGTCGGCACCGCCGAGGAAATCCTCTATATTCTCGGCATCCTGCTGCACCCGGACAACCGGGCGATACCGTTTCCGCTGATTTTTTCGGGCCCGGCGTCGGCCAGCGTGTATTTTGAGCAGATCGACCGTTTTATCGGCAGAGCGCTTGGCGAAGAGGCCCAGGCCTTGTATGAGATAATTATCGATGATCCGCAACGGGTTGCGACGACCATGCGTGACCGGATCGCCGAGGTGCGCGAATACCGGCGCAACAGCGGCGGCGCGTATTATTTCAACTGGGGGCTGAATATCGATACGGAATTCCAGCAGCCTTTTCAACCCACGCACGAAAACATGCGTAACCTGAATCTGCACAAAGACCAGGAGCGGCATTTTCTGGCGGCCAACCTGCGCCGGGCGTTTTCCGGTATCGTCGCCGGTAACGTCAAGGATGAAGGGATTCGTGCGATAGAGGAGCACGGTCTGTTCGAAATCCACGGCGATGCGGATCTGATGGAGGATATGGACAAACTGCTCCAGTCTTTCGTCAGGCAGTCGCGTATGAAACTGCCGGGCACCGCCTATAAACCGTGTTACCGGATCGTCCGTTAAACACTGCTGGCCTGAAAAAAATCCGTTTGTTTCGATATAAGCCGATAGGTGTCGGAGCGGAATCCGTTGAAGCCGGTGGTGGTGCTTGAACCATACGCGCCGAGGCAGCCGTATTCGATATAGTCACCGGCCCTGATGTCGAGTGGCAGACTTGCAGTTGGCAGTTTGTCCACGGAGTCGCAGGTCGGACCGAACAGCTCAAAGGTTCCTGTCTCACCAACGAGCGGGCTGTTATTGCGCCAGACCTGTAACGGCAGATGCAAATTCACCAGCATCTGTTCCATAAGACCGCCATAAATCCCATCGTTGAGAAACAGGCTGCCGTTGTCGCGCCGATGTATGACTTTTGTCAGCAAGGAACAGCAGCTTGCGACCATGCAGCGGCCGGGTTCGCACAGCAGGCGTGTCTGGCTGCCGGCGAAACCGGCGGCAAACGCGTTGTTGATTGTCTCGAAATACAACTCCAGGGACGGCAGTGTATTTTCCAGATAACGTGCGGGAAATCCGCCGCCGACATTCAGCCGGTAAAGCGGCACCGATGCCAAACGGCTGATCTCGGCGGCGGCTTGGATATAGTCGGCGTAAGCGTCGGGGTTTTTGCATTGCGAGCCGGGATGAAACGTCATGGACGGTCGGTAAGCTGCAGCTTTCACGGCTTGTAATAATTTGATTGCCTCGGTTTTGCTTGCGCCGAACTTGCTGGTGAAGTCATAGGCGGCCTCGTCCCGGGCGATCTTGAAGCGCACGCTGATTTCAAGATTCGTATCGTCTCCGACGATGGATTGGATCTTCGTCAGTTCGGCAAAATCATCGACGACGAACGAGCGAATACCAAAATCACGGTATGCCTGTTCGATCGCCGTCGTTTGCTTCACCGGGTTGTTGAAATGCATCACCGCATCCGGAACCTGCCGGTGAACCAGCTTTATCTCTTCAAGTGAGGCGACATCGAAAGCCTGGATACCGGATTGACTCAGGCTATCCAGAATCACCGGCTGCGGGTTGGCCTTGACCGCAAAACTCGTCAGACCGGGAAATCCGTCCTGAATGCGCTGGCTCTGTTTTTCCAGCACGCTCGGGCAAAACAGATAAACGGGGTCTTCCGGCCGACACGCTTCGATGAAGTGACCGGTATCGTCGTAGACCGTCTTACTGCCGTTTGTCAGGGCGACTTGCAGAGGAGGGTGGTTTCGGGTCATGAGCCTGTCTCTGATGGCTTTTCTTGGTCTTATAAGTCTGGTCGAAGAAACTCAATAAAAACAGGGGCCAAGTCAATCAAAATGATGTATATTTTTAATCAAATTGATAATTGATTTGTTCAAATTGACTTAAACGATTGCATCATGCCCATTACTGAAAAAGATCACGAACTGATTCAGGCGCTCAGCCAAAACGCCAGGATGTCGATCAGCGATCTCGCGCGGCAGCTTAAGGTGTCGCGAACAACAGTCAAACACCGTCTTGCCCGTCTCGAGGAAACCGGCGTGATCGCCGGATATGGCCTGCGTCTGGGTGAGGCTTATCGGGGCAGTTCCCTGCAGGCATATGTCAATTTAAAGGTGCAGCCTCGAGATGGCGCCAGGCTGGCTGCCGATTTGAAAAAAATACCGCAGATCGAAGCGCTTTTTTCGGTCAGCGGAAAATTCGACATGGTGTTGCTGGTGCGCACCGCGACGCCAGCGCAGCTGGACGAGTTGCTGGATCGGATAGGCGTTCTGGAAGGTGTGCTTGGTACCGAATCGGCGATCGTGCTCAGCAGTAAATTCGACCGGCGTTAGAAACGTAGAATACACGTCCGGAGAGGTCCGGGCGCTTTGCAGTCGGGTTTATTTGAATCCCAGTTCGCGGAAGATTTCCACTGCCAGATCGGGCCTGTCGGTGACGATGCCGTCCGCGCCGTGTTGCAGCAGCATACGCATGTGTTGCGGGTCGTTGACGGTCCAGAAGTTCGCCAGTTGACCGCTGCGGTGGATTGTGTCGATAAAGCGTGGCGTGTCGAGTTTGAGTTTGCCGTAACGGGTGGGAATCTGCAGCGCGACCGACATCGGAGCGGCTTGCCGGTTTTTCAGTCGATAGCCCTGCAAATACAAGTCAAGCACTTCTTTGAAAGTTGCCGAGGTTGCAATATGCGGTGCAATCTGACGAAAGTAGCGTAACACCTTGCCATGGAAGCTCGCAACGACCGTGCGTCTTTCCGCGCCGGCCTTTTCGATAACCTTGGCCACCAGCCGTGCAGCCAGGTAGCGCTTGTCCTTGATATCGATATTGACGATGACATCCGGATAGGCGGCGTAGAGTTCCAGCAGGGTAGGTAATTCGAGTTGCCGGCCACGGAAGAGCCGGCCGCGTTCGTCTTCGAAGCGATAGCCGGCGTCGAGGCGTTTCAGATGGACGAGAGTATGTTCACTGACCGCGCCGCTGCCGTCGGTCGTACGATCGACGCGTTCGTCATGGATGACGATGACTTCCTTGTCGCGGCTCAGGCGTACATCGATCTCGAGCACATCCGAGCTGGCCTGCAGACCGATATCGAAAGCCGTGAAAGTGTTCTCGGGCGCCAGCAGGCTGCTGCCGCGATGCGCGAACAACAAGGGTTTGCCGGCGTTGAGAGGGTTGGTCGGTTGGTTCAATGCAGACGCTGCGATGGTTATGGCCTGATAGTGATCATAGTAACGAATGTTTGTTTTTAAAGCATGCGATATAATAGCGGCTGCTAAATTCCTATAAATTTACAGAGAATAAGCTGTCATGTACGACCAGGCCTCCACATTCAGTCATGTCCGCGCCGCC
Source organism: Gammaproteobacteria bacterium (assembly GCA_020444765.1). The sequence goes on from JAGRHW010000039.1 coordinate 3,680, forward strand.
AGGCCAGAAGAGGCGGCGCTGCTCAGCGCGCTGGCGTTTCGATCCAAGCAGTATTGGGATTACTCTGACGAGTTCATGGAAAACTGCCGCCAGGAACTGACCTACAGCCCTGAAGAGCTGGCGCAGGGATTCGCTTATGTTGCAGAGCAAAAAAACGAAATCGCCGGATTTTACGTACTGACATCGATCGATGACGAGCAGATCGAACTCGAAGCCCTGTTTATCGAGCCCAAATATATTCATCAGGGCTTTGGCCGCCTGTTGATGCGTCATGCAATGCAGCAGGCCTTTGATGCGGGCTATAAGTCGATGATCATTCAGAGTGATCCTTATGCGGAAAATTTCTATTACAGCGCCGGCGCGGTGAAGATCGGCGAACGCCAGTCAGACAGTATTGCCGGCCGTTTTCTGCCCTTGTTGCGTATCGATCTCGTCGATCCGGCGCTGTTGAATCTGTCCGGCTTCGAGAGTCGGACCGAGAAGAAAAAATACGGTTCCAGCGGCGTTTGATTACCGCAGCAGGCTGATCGAAACAAATGCCGTGCATTGCCGGTTGAACTGTCAAAGTTTTACCGGACCCGCCATCTGCGGGTTTTTGCCCTTGAGATGCCGGTAGAAAAAGCGGATGGTGTGCTCGTCCTGAGCGGTGTTGCCGCTCGGCATAAAATAACGGCTGCAACCGAGTGATTTGTTCTGATAATCCACAAAAGCCAGGACCAGCGGGACTTGCGCGCCCAGCGCTATGTGGTAGAAGCCGGTTCGCCAGCGGGGCACGAACGCTTTTGTGGCTTCCGGTGCCAGGCCAAGAACCAGCTGGTCATGCTCGGCGAACGCCCGAATCAACCGCTTGACGGTTCCGCCCTTGTGTCGGCGGTCGAGCTTGAAGCCGCCCAAAGCCCGGCTGATATAGCCCAAAGGCCAGATAAACAAGGCATTATGGCCGATCCAGCGGCAGTGAAGACGGGCGGACAGGCTGTAAAGCAGAATTAGCGGGTAGTCCCAGTAGCTGGTATGGGGGGCGAGAATAATCACGAATTTATGGCCGGGAGGCAGGTGGGTAACCGTCGTCCAGCCAAAGGCTTGCAAAAGTTTTCGTGCAACCCAGCTTGTTATGGAATCTTTATCTCCCTCAAGGAGAGAATCGTCCAGCATTAAAGACCAGCCGTCGGTGTTTTTTCCCATTTTCCTACGTTGCGGTTACGCTTGTGTAGGTTTTTGTATTACCCCATTCGGGCTTGGTGCCTGCATAAATCCGCTTTCGTGACCGGCTTTGCAGAGTGGATCACACCTCTCTTGAAACGTTTTTCCGGAAACGGACGCACTAAGCGCTTGTCTGCTATCTCCGAAGCCGGTTCCTGAGCCAGCGAGTTACAGCTTCGACCTGGCGATTTCAGACAAACTCCTGGCCGCCGGCCGGCTGCAGCTTATGCTGAATCAGTTCTTGATCATCAGGCTTTTAATGTGTTGGGGTCGGGCTTGGTTTTTTAGGTTACGCCGCGATCAGATGTCTCCCATTGTTTAGGGGCGGCAAGCCCGGGTATAAATCCCGGGTAAACAGATGCAAACCCGGCGTGCCAGGCGGTGTATACTACGCGTCAATCAATGTGTTGGCCGTCGGCCTGATTTACTTTCCGGAGCAGTGCATGTTTTCTGAACTCAAACCCGTAAAAACCGATCCGATTCTTGGCCTCATGGCGGCCTTCAGGGAAGATAAAAACCCGCTGAAGATCGATCTCGGTGTCGGGGTTTACAAAGACGAACAGGGTCATACCGGCATTCTCAACTGCGTAAAGACCGCCGAGCGCTACCGCCTGGAAAACGAGACGACCAAGACCTATATGGGCATGGCCGGCGATCTGGCCTACAACGCGCGGATTGCCGGGCTGATCTTCGGCGACGAACACAAGGTCATGCAGGAAGACCGGACGCGCATCGTCCAGGCGCCCGGCGGCACTGGGGCCCTGCGGGTCGCGGCCGAATTTATCAAGCGCTGCAATCCGCAGACACGGATCTGGGTCAGTACGCCGACCTGGGCCAATCATCTGGATCTGTTCGCCGCCGCCGGCCTGCAGGTATTGGAATACCCGTACTACGACTACCAGAACCACGGGCTGTTGTTCGATGAGATGATGGCCGCCCTGCAGGAAGCCGGTCAGGGCGACGTGGTTTTGCTGCACGCCTGCTGCCACAATCCGAGCGGCATGGACCTGAATCCGCAGCAATGGAGCAGAGTCAGTGATCTGGCCAGGGAAAAGGGTTTTACGCCGCTGATCGATATCGCTTATCAGGGTTTCGGGCATGGCCTTGATGAAGATGCGCTGGGTGTCAGAGTGCTGGCCGATGCGCTGCCGGAATTGATTGTCTGCAGTTCCTGCTCGAAAAATTTCGGCCTGTACCGTGAGCGCATCGGCGCCTGCAGCGTGATCTCCCGTAACAGCCGCGAAGCGGACATCGTGTTTGCGACACTGCAAAACACCATCCGCGGGATCTATTCCATGCCGCCAGCGCACGGTGCAGCAATCGTCAATACCATTTTGTCGAGCAGTGAGCTGACCGCCGAATGGCATCATGAGCTGGCCGAAATGCGTGACCGCATCAACGGCTTGCGGGGCGCTATTGCAGACAAGCTTGCGGAGAAGGGCGCGCCGCGGGATTTCGGTTTTATCCAGCGGCAAAACGGAATGTTCTCGTTTCTGGGGATTTCGCCGGAGCAGGTCCAGCGCCTGCGTGACGACTACAGCATTTACATGGTCGGTTCGAGTCGTATGAATGTTGCCGGTATCAGCCGGGCCAATATCGACTATTTCGCCGAGGCCGTGGTGAATGTGATGAAGGAGCAGTCCTGACGGGCTGCTTTACCAGTTGTCGCTGATAAAACGGTAGCCGACGCTTCGTACCGACTGGATGCCGGGCGACAGCCGGTCCCGGTCGCCGAGTTTTTTTCGCAGCTTGACGATCCGGTTGTCGATTGTCCGGTCGGTACCGTCGTAATCGATGCCGCGCAACTCCAGCAGCAGATCCTCACGCGAAAGCACCTGGTTTTTATTGGTGGCGAGCAGCCACAACAGATTGAATTCGGCGTTGGTGATATCCACCAGCGAGCCTCCGACGGTCACCGACTGGGTGTCCTGATTGATGGTGAGTCTGCCGAAGGAGAGCTTCGTCGGCTTAACCGATGCACTTTCATTGCCGAGAACCAGCAGACGGATACGTGCCGCGAGGATGCGCGGATCGACCGGTTTGCGGACATAATCATCGGCGCCGTACGTCAGACTGGACAATTCATCAGCGCCATCATCGCGCGCCGTCAGCATCAGGATCTTGCCGGCGAAGTTCGGGCGTATTTCCTTGCAGATCGACAGACCGTCCTTGTTGGGCAGCATCCAGTCGAGAATCACGATATCCGGTTTTTGCGAATAGATTTCCGCGGCCGCGTGACCACCATCGTCGATGTGCTGGACGTCCATGCCTTGGGGTATCAGAAATTTACTAACGAGACTGGCGAGTTTGTGGTTGTCCTCAACCAGTAGCACTTTGATCCTTTTACGGGTTCGCATCAGTGTTTGCGGGTAACATCTATATTGTCTCAGCCGGCTAGTCTACCGAAATATAATGCATAAATAAATAATTGTTTCACCTGCAATTTTTTCACTTTACGTGTAAATAGCTTAAATAGCAGGTGTTTTTGATTCTTGAATAGCCAGTGTCAGCTAATCAATTGAATTATAAAAAGTCTTTGCCTGCAGTTCCTGGCCGTTGTCATTAAAGTTCCAGTTCCGGCAGATTGAATTGTTGCCGGGCCAGCTTGTAATACAGGCCAGTATAGCCGTTGGCGCGCAGATAGTCCGGGTCGATAAGCTGTTCATGCGAACCTTTTTCCGCGACCTTGCCATCCGCGATAAAGCAGATCATGTCCGAATCGACGATGGTGCTGAGCCGGTGGGCGATGGTGATCGAGGTGCGGCCGCGCAGAATGGTCTGCATGTTTTCCTGGATGCGTTTTTCCGATTCGTTATCGAGCGCGCTGGTTGCCTCATCGAAAATCAGAATTTTCGGCTTGCGGTAAAGTGCCCGGGCGATGCACACGCGTTGCCGCTGGCCACCGGAAATACCCATGCCTTTTTCGCCGATCAGGGTCTGGTAACCGACCGGGTAGTTGATGATGAACTCATGCGCGCCCGCCAGTTTGGCAGCATCGGTAACCGCTGCCAGATCCGGTTCCGGATCGCCAAGCGCGATATTTTCCGCCACCGTGCCGGCCATGATAAAACTGTCCTGCAACACCACGCCGATATTGCGGCGCAGCGAGGTCAGATCGACATCGCGGATTTCCTTGCCGTCGATCAGGCATTCACCGTTGGCCGGCATATTGAAGCCGAGCACCATTTTGGCGATGGTGCTCTTGCCGCAGCCGCTGGCGCCGACAAACGCCACGCGCTGGCCGGGCTCGATCGCCAGGTCGAACTCGCGCATCACGAAGTTCTCCTGTTCGTTGGCCACATAACTGAAATTGACCTTGCGGAATTCGATTTGTCCACGGCAGTCGCTAAGATTGGCCGGTACCTTGTCGGGTGAGGAAATCGGCTCCTGTTCCGGTGTGACCGAGAGGATCTCGCCGACCCGATCGACCGAAATCCGCACTTCCAGCAAGCTGTTCCAAAGCCCGACCATTTGCAACACCGGCCCTATGACCATGCCGGTCAGCATATTGAAGCCCATCAATTCGCCGATACTCAAGGTGCCATTCATCACCTGGTTGGCGCCGAGCCACAGTATGACAACCTGGGACGACAGGCTGACCAGTTTGTTCAGACTGCCTGACAACAGATTCAGTTTTGCCGAGTGAAAGCCGCGATTGACGTTGTCGACAAAGGCGCTTTCCCAGTTTGCCCGTGCCATATATTCGTTGGCGGTGGCCTTGAGTGTTTCGATGCCGTTGAGTGATTCGATCAGGCGCGACTGCGATTGCGAATTGGTTTCGAAAATTTCCTGGGAGATTTTTTTAATGCGCGGCGTAAAGTAAAAAATTATCCCGAGATACATCGGAATAAAAATCATAAAGGCGAAAGTCAGGCTGACGCTGTAGCCGAACATCATCAGAAAATAAATCACGATCATCAGGGTGTTGAGCAGCACGGTGACCGTCGAGCCGGAAATGATCATGCGGATTTTCTGGTTTTCGCCGAAACGCGCGAGGATTTCACCTTTATTGCGGGTCAGGAAAAAATTCATCGGCAGGCTCAGCACGTGCCGGTAAAACTCCGACATGATGCGCATATCGATACGCGCCGTGGTATGCGCCAGCAAGAGATTCTGCGCGATCCCGGCCAGCGTCGAAAACACCGACACCAGCACCATGCCGGCCAGCATCATGTTCAGCAGACTGACATCGTGATGCACCACCACGGTATCGACGATGGTCTGGATAAACAGCGGGCTGGCGAGCCCGAGCAGATTGATGGTCAGCGCGGCGACCATCGCTTCGCCGAAAAAACGCTTGTAGGGCAGAATATAATTGAGAAAGTGGGTGATTGGTTTTTTCGGCACTTCCTGCTGTTCGAAACGCTGGGTCGGCTCCAGCGCAATCAGCACGCCCTGATCATCCTCGGTATCCGTGCCCTTGACCATGGCTTCGCTCCAGCCGGTCATAAACTCTTCCTTTTTGAGCTTTTTGATACCCTCGGCCGGGTCGGCGACGTGAACTTCCTTCGGCGTGACCCGGTAAATTACCAGATAATGGTAGTCTTCCCAGCCAACGATCGCGGGCAGCTTGACGTTTTTCAGGTCATCGAACCGCAAGGCGTAGGCGCGCGCTGAATAGCCCATGCGCTCGGCGCCGTTGATTACCGCGGTCGGTGTCACGCTGGCGGTCGAAAGATTCGCCAGTTCGCGAATCTGACCCATGGTGAAATCCTTGCCGTAGTGCTTGCAGATCATCGTCAGACAGGCCGCCGCACAATCGGACTCGGCGTTCTGCCGGACAATATTGAAACCCTTGACGGTCTGTTTGCTTTCCCTTGCAAGAAACTCCTCTTCGGTAACCGCATCCGCCAGACGGATTCTCTGATCGACGCCCTCGGCGCGCTGGCGCACCGCGATCTCATCCTCCTCGTTCTGAAACAACTGCTTGACGCGAATCCGCAGGCTTTCATGCAGTTCCGGATTGAGCTCGAGGATTTTCGACGCCGCCTCCTTGCGAATGACCAGTACCGACACATCGTCGGTAATCGCAACCGCGCTGTGATGCTGCGTCTCGGCGCCTTCGGGCGGCGGCAGCGCACAGGTTTCGCCGAGCAGATCGCCGCGGTACAGGCGATCCAGAATGACGTCTTCGCCGGACAGGGGGCGGCGTACCAGATCGATCGCGCCTTTTTCCACACAATACAAGCGCGGATCATTTTGGCCTTGTTTGAAGACGGTGCCGCCACGTGGGATATTCTTGACCCCGACGTTGGCCAGAATCATATCGAAATCTTTGCTGCTATAGCGTGCGTTGCCGAGAATACCACGCAGACGATGGCTAAGTTCCACGACGCCGAGGCGGCTTT
>JAGRHW010000039.1:10245-14992 GCA_020444765.1 Gammaproteobacteria bacterium
CCGATTTCCGGATATTGTTTTTGCAAGGCGCGCACCTTGTCACCGGGCAACGACAGGGTGGTTGTATTTTCGGTGGTGATAACCTCGAACGGCCAGCGTTCGGCTTCTATCAGGCAGCGTTCGCCAAAGCTTGCATCCTTGCCGAGTTCGCCGATGCTCCGGCGTTTTCCGTTCTCGGTTTTTTTCAGGCGCACCCGTCCGCTGTGAATGATATGCCAAAGGGACATATCTGTGTTTTGTTCGGCGATCACCGAGTTGGGTTGGTAGTCGTTGACTTCAAACAAGCCTGCCAACGCCTGCTTTTCCGCTTCGGGCAGGGCGCTGAACATGACGAAATTACTGAGAATCTGTCGAACTATGGTTTGTTTTGCGTCCACTCGGTTCTCTCTTCAAACTTTACAACAGTGTTCCCGCAAAGTCGGGAATCTATGATCGGATCGATCCGCTATGTAAATAAAAAACGTGTTCCGGACGCCACCGAAAGTTATTCGGATTCATCCTGGAAAAATCGTGAAATCGGTGTGAAAAGGATTTCGATAAAGCGCTTTTCGCCGGTTTTCAGCTCGGCTATGCCTTCGAGGCCGATTTCCAGCGGCCTGATCGTGCCGCCGGCTCTGCTGATGGTGTCTTTTTCCAGCGCGATCTTAACCAGGTATTGCGATTCACGGCCGGGCAGCCCGCTGGGCGTGGTGGCGATAAACGAGGTCAGTCCGCGGGCGATGCCATATTCCTGGTAGGGGTAGGCGAAATATTTTATTTTCACTTCCTGGCCGCGTTTAAGCTGGCCGATATCCGAGTTGTTGACATAGGCGTGGGCTTCGAGCACCGCGGTGTCGCGGACCATGGTAATCAACGGCGAACCGGCGCGGATCATCTGACCGCGTGCCACATGGACATCGGTGATCACGCCATCAAAGAAACTGCTGTAAGCGGCCTTGTTGTCGACATAGGTGGCGCCTTCCTGAAAGCTTGCCTGATTGAGGCGCTGGGCGATGCCGGCGATTTGTTCTTCGAGCCGGGTGATTTCACGGTCACGCTGGATCTGCACCTGCTCGATTTCCCGGCTGAGCTTTTCCTGCTGTAACTGGTCCTGGAATTTGGCCAGCTCCGAGCGCGCGGTCTGCAGGGAAATGTTGATTTCAGAGACCCGGCTGTCGGCATCGAAGACGGCTTTTTTCGAGCCGTTGAGTTTTTCCAGCGCCTGGTCACGCTGCGTCACGGTGACATCGCGGCTGGCAAACAGCTCATTGATACGATTGTATTGTTTCTGCGAGATGGACAGCGATTGCCGGGCGTTATCGAGTGCGTTTTGCGCCGTGCGCATCTGTTGCTCGAGAATCTTGATCTGATTTTGCAGTTCCTCGGTCCGGCCGCCGCGGTTATTCACCAGGTCTTCCAGATCGAAGTTCAGCTGCGTCAGGCGATGATCGAATTCGCTGAGCAGTTTGTCGCGTTCCTTCTCGAGCTCGATTTTTTGTCCTTCGAGCGCGTCGCGCTGCGCGTTGTCAAACGGGCGCAACTGCTCCTGGATGACTGCCAGCGCATCGCCGGCGCGAACCACGCTGTTCTCCTGGACGTCGATCTCCGTGACCAGTCCGTCGCCGGTAACCTGTACGGTAAAACTGTCTTTTTGCAATATCATCGGGGCTTCGACCAATACGGTTTTTTTGGCCCAGAACGAATAGAACAGCGCGGCAAAGACGATCAGGAATACAAGATAGATGACCGCCCGCAGCATAAACGGCGGCAGGCTGTAAAGCAGTCGCGCCGATTTGATGGGATGCCGGTTGGCGGTGCTCATGACAGGGCGAATCTGCACGGCCTGACCGGAGCTGTTGCTGTTGTCACGGGCATTGATCATCGGAAAACGAATCCGTATCGTTGTGTTTATCGGGGATAATGGTTACACAATATCTACTGAAGAAAAACATAAATGACAAAAATAGGATTCAGAATTATACGAAAGTACTATTGGTTCGTTTATGCTCTCAACCAATAATGAAATCACCGATCTTTCGGCGGCTGCAGAGAATGGTGGCGGCCTGGTTTGACGAGTGGGCGGATCGGTCGACACGGGACCAAAACGGTAAAAATAAAATGACTAGACGGCTCCTGCCCCATTTTCTTTCGCCTCTCCTGAGAGCCGTACCAAGGATTCTATCGTGAGATTTCCAAGAGCCGGATTGCCTGCTCTCATCATTGCAAGCCTGTTATTGCCCGCGGCCCTTTCAGCCTCGGTGGAGCTGGCGCGCAGCGAGCAGGGCCGGGTAGCGGCGATAATCCAGCATGCCACCGGCAGCCAGCAGCCTGGGGTGGCGGGTTTGCTTTTTGGCAGAAAACCCGCCGAACTGTCACGTCGCCAGGTCATGCAGCTTGCTGTCGGGCAGTCGCCCGCGGTTCTTGCCAACGAGCAAAGCCGGACGATCGCCGAAGCTTCCCTGCAACGGCAGAATGCCGAGTTCGACTGGGTTCTGGGCCTGACCACCAGCATCAGCCAGACCAGCTTTAATGAGCGGACCGAGCAGATCACCCGCGAGCGGGTTACGACGGTCACGGTAAGCGGTGACGATCTCGGCGATACGGTCGAGGATGCGCAGGACGGCCCGCAGGTCGGTGAGGACGGCGAGCCGGTGGCGGTGACCGACAGCGTCGGTAACCTGCTTTGTATTACGGTTGCCGGGGAAATTGCCAACCCCGAGCAGTGCGCACTGCAAACCGAGATCTCAACCAACGACGAGTTTGCCAGCGTCGACGCCGATTCGACGAACGCCTGGACCTTCGGCGCCAGCACCAGCCGTGTGTTCGGTGTCGGCTCGCAGCTGCAATTCGGACTTGGCGTTTCGCGGCGCACGAAGAATTTTTATCCACTCGACGATGCCGGTCTGATCGCGCCGCTCAGCAATTCCGACCCGATCGGCAACGGCAGCCGTTATCCCTGGACATCCAGACTGTTCGCCGAATACCTGACGCCGCTGCCGTTCAGCAAGGGCTATGGACGCTACGGTTCGGCCGCCGCGCTTGGGGTTGAGCTTGCAAAAATCAATAATCAGCAGTCGATCTTCACCGAGCAGGCGGTCCGTCAGTCACTGTTGCTGCAGATAGATCAGGCCTATTGGGGCCATGTCCGTTCGATGCTCAGGCTGCAATCCGCCGTGGCTATCCGGGAAAACCTCGAAGCCCGGCTGGCCTCGGCTGAGCGGCGCTTCCGTCAGCGCGCTTTGACCAATTATGAACTGGCGCAGGTGCAGTCGGCGCTCGCTTCCGCCAGAGCCCGCGAGCAGAGCGCCTGGGTTGGCTTTGTGGCGAGTTCTGATCAGCTGGTCAATCTGTTGGCCATGGATGCCGGCACGGTTGTATTGCCGGCCGGTTTTTATGATGAACTCGGTGATATCGGCCTGCTGGACAGAAATACCCTGTTGAAGTCAGTGCTGGATGACAATCCGGGCGTCAATGCCAGCCGGGTTGCCGTGCGTAACAGCGAAGTGCTGATGCAGAGCGCCGAGCGAAACCTCAAACCCGATCTCAATGTAGTGCTAAGTCTTGAGTTGTCGCAGTCCGACAGGGTGCTGGGCTACGAGAACATGGGAGATTCCTTGAGCAATCTGTTCAGCCCCGACAATACCAACTGGTTTATTGGTGTGCAGTACAAGCTGCCGTTTGGCAAGAACGCTGAGAAGGCACGCCGGCGCCAGGCCAGTATTCGCCTGACCCGCTCACGCGATACGGTGTTGCTTGATGAGGTTGATCTGACGTCACAGGTGAACGCACTGGCGGCCAGAAACAATGCGTCCATGACGCTGGTCAACAATGCCGAGCAGCGTTTGCGTCTGGCGCAGACGGCGTTTGATCGCGCCAATACCGCCCGCGACCAGGGTTCCATATCCGAATTCGAATACCTGTCGATCGTTAGCGATCTGGATTCGGCCCGGCTGGCCTGGATCGACCAGCTTGTCGACCAGCAACAGATCGAGTCGTCCGCGCAGGCTCTGCAAGGTAAACTCGGCGGGCAGCAGGGAGGGGCGGGACAATGAGACGGTATCTTGCAGTGTTGAACATTCATGGTGGTAAACAGGTCGCGGCAGTTTTTCTGGCCGTTCTGCTGGGACTGGCCGATCAGGCGCTTGCGCAGGAAAGGCAATTGCTGATCAGCGCCGAGGAGGCGAGCCGGATCAGTCAGTCGGAGGAGCAGCTCAAACAGCTGATCCAGACCGAACTGAATAACGCCAACCCCTTGTTCCAGGGCCGCAAGCCAACCAGCCTGTCAGGTCGTGAAGCCGTGATGAAAGGGCTGGAAAAAAATCTGTCATTAAGACGTGGCAGACTCTCGGATTCGATCGCCGAGGCCGCCTTGCAGGAGGCCAGGGCGGTTTTCGATCCGGTCCTGCTGCTGTCGCTGGGTTACGAGCGCAGCCAGTCCTATGATCGTGTCGAATCGGCCAAGCGCTATCAGTCCTCGACCGTGGTCAATGAAAACGGTGAGAACGTGCTGGAAGTCGACGAAGCGCTGGACCCGAGGGCGCCGATCGTGGTGTTCAGCGAGCCGCGCAACGAGGGCTTTTTCGATGCGGACGTGCTGGCCAGTCAGGAGTCGATAACGGGTGCTGATGAGCGTCTTTCACTCGGCGCCGGTCTCGAACAGCTGCTGCCCTGGGGCGGTAGTTTGCTTATCAGCTATACGGCGATCAATCAGGACAGGTTTTTTATCAACAATGCGCAGATTTACAGCGGTTCGGCCAACCCCGATTTC
>JAGRHW010000003.1 GCA_020444765.1 Gammaproteobacteria bacterium
ACGGCGCCCAGGTGGTGTTCGACCAATTCATTTCGAGCGGTGAACGCAAATGGTTGCGCATGTCCGGTCTCGTCTGCCTGCTGCCGCACGGCTATGAAGGGCAGGGGCCCGAGCATTCTTCGGCCCGCCTCGAGCGTTATCTGCAGATGTGCGCCGAAGACAACATGCAGGTCGCCAACTGCACAACGCCGGCCAACTATTTCCACATCCTGCGCCGGCAGCTGAAGCGTGACATCCGCAAGCCGCTGATCATCATGACGCCGAAGTCGCTGCTCCGGCACAAGCGAGCAACGTCTCCCTTGTCGATGATGGATGCCGGCACGTCATTCCACCGTCTCCTGTGGGATGATGCGGAGATGCAGCCGGACGAGGCGCTGAAGCTCGTCTCCGACGACAAGATTCGCCGGGTGATCCTTTGCAGCGGCAAGGTCTATTACGATCTGCTGGAAAAACGCCGCGCGGAAGAACTCGAAACGGTGGCGCTGGTGCGTGTCGAGCAGCTCTATCCGTTTCCGTACGACGATGTCAATGCGGAAATAGACGCTTATCCGAATGCCAAGAGTGTCGTCTGGTGTCAGGAAGAGCCGCGTAACCAGGGTGCATGGCGCTCAAACCGGCATCGTATAGAACGGGTGTTGCGAACCGACCAGACACTGGAGTACTGTGGCCGTGACACCTCGGCATCGCCTGCGGCCGGTTATGCAAGCCTGCATACGCAGCAACAGGCAACACTGGTTCAGGAAGCGCTTGGATTGATCAGCAACGGATCAGGTAAATACTAACTCCCAATAAACCAAACAAACAGGAAATCGCTAATGAGTACCGACATCAAAGTGCCGACATTGCCGGAATCGGTGACCGACGCCACTATCGTTGCCTGGCATAAAAAACCCGGTGAGGCGGTCAGCCGGGACGACGTTCTGGTCGACGTGGAAACTGACAAGGTCGTGCTTGAGGTGCCAGCACCGCACGACGGCGTTCTGGAGTCCATCGTCGAGGACGAAGGTTCGGTCGTGGTCGCGGATCAGTTATTGGGAACCCTGAAGGAAGGCGCGGCGCAAGCCAGCGACAGTGGCGATGAAGAAAGCGCTGAGGAACCGGCGGCTGAAGGGAAAGGCGGCGCGACCAGTCCATCGGTCAGAAAAATGCTGGACGAACACGGCCTGAGCGCGGCCGATATCAAAGGTAGCGGCAGCAAGGGGCGAATCACCCAGGCGGATGTGCAGGCGCACCTGGACTCTCAGGCAGCGGCACCTGCGGCCAAACCGGCTGCTGCCAAGCAGGCACCCGCACCGGCCGCGCCTGCCCCGGCGGCGGCCAGGATCGTGCCGGCCGTGGCCGACGGTGAGCGGGCCGAGCGGCGCGTACCCATGACGCGCTTGCGCGCCAAGATCGCCGAGCGCTTGTTGCACGCGACCCAAAGCACCGCCATGCTGACGACATTCAACGAAGTCAACATGAAACCGCTGATTGATCTGCGCGGCAAATACAAAGACTCCTTTGAAAAAGTGCACGGTGTGCGGCTCGGCTTTATGTCGCTGTTTGTCAAAGCGGCCGCTGAAGCGCTCAAGCGTTTTCCGGAAGTCAACGCCTCGATCGACGGCGACGATATCGTTTATCATGGTTACTGCGATATCGGTGTTGCCGTGTCGTCGGATCGCGGGCTGGTGGTGCCGGTGTTGCGGGACGTCGAACACATGACAATGGCGGACATCGAAGGCACGATCGCCGCCTTCGGTCAGAAGGCCCGCGACGGCAAGCTGTCCATCGAGGAAATGACCGGCGGAACCTTTACCATCTCCAACGGCGGAGTATTCGGGTCATTGCTGTCGACGCCCATCCTGAATCCACCGCAAAGCGCGATTCTCGGCATGCACGCCACTCAGGATCGTCCGGTCGTCGAGAATGGCGAAATCGTTATTCGTCCGATGATGTATATCGCCATGTCATATGACCATCGTATTGTCGACGGTAAGGGCGCGGTGACATTCCTCAAGACGATCAAGGAACTTGTTGAAGAGCCGGCGAAAATTCTGCTCGACATCTGATCAGCGGCATTAAACATCCGAACAGGGTAAACAGTTTCACTAAATCCAGGGGGTAAGTTTAAATGGCCGACTCATTTGACGTAATCGTCATTGGAGCGGGCCCGGCAGGTTATGTCGCGGCGATTCGCTGCGCACAGCTGGGCCTGAAAACCGCATGTGTGGAAAAATGGATCGATAAGGACAACAAGCCGGCGCTGGGCGGTACCTGCCTGAATGTCGGGTGCATTCCGTCCAAGGCCTTGCTCGAGACATCCGAGAAATACGACGAATCCCTGCATCACATGGGTGTCCATGGCATATCCGTATCCGGTGTCAAAATCGACGTTACGGCGATGATTGCCCGCAAGGACAAGATCGTTCGTGAACTGACCAGCGGCATCGCGCAATTATTCAAGGCCAATGATATCGAATGGCTGCAGGGAACCGGCAAAATCCTGCCGGAAAAACAGGTTGAAGTCAGCGGCATCGACGGCAAGACCGTCAAGACCTACAGCGCGGAAAATATCATTATCGCCACCGGCTCGGTGCCGTTTGAATTATCCGCGACACCTCTGCACGAGGATATCGTGGTTGACTCGGCAGGCGCGCTGGACTGGACCGAGGTGCCGAAGCGGCTGTGCGTTATCGGCGCCGGGGTCATCGGTCTGGAGCTGGGCAGTGTCTGGCGCCGGCTTGGTTCGGAAGTCGTGATTCTCGAAGCCCAGGATACGTTTTTGCCGATGGCCGATCAGCGCATCGCCAAGGACAGTCTGCGTCAGTTTAGCGCTCAGGGGCTGGATATCCGCCTGTCGGCGCGAGTCGTTTCCAGTGAAATCAAAGACGGCGGTGTGGAGATTCACTACCAGGATAACGACGGCGAGCAAAAGCTCGCCGTGGACCGGATGATCGTTGCCGTGGGCCGCCGTGCATTTACCGAAAACCTGTGCAGCGACGATGTCGGTCTGTTGTTCGATGAACGCGGACTGGTACACGTCAACGATGTGTGCGAGACCAATATCCCGGGGATTTACGCGGTGGGCGATGTGGTCCGCGGCCCGATGCTGGCGCACAAGGGCTCCGAAGAAGGCGTGATGGTTGCCGAGCGTATCGCCGGTGAGCACTCGCACCTGAACTACGACGCGATCCCTTCGGTCATCTACACCGTGCCGGAAATAGCCTGGGTCGGCAAGACCGAGGAGCAACTCAAGAGTGCGGGTATAAAATACAATGTCGGTTCGTTTCCCTTCGCGGCCAGTGGTCGTGCCAAGGCCATGAATCAAACGACAGGCATGGTACGGGTGCTCGCCGATGCCGGGACAGACCAGGTTCTGGGCGTGCACATTTGCGGCTTTGCCGCGTCCGAGCTGATCGGGCAGGCTGTGATCGTGATGGAATTCGAAGGAACGAGCGAGGATATCGCGCGTACCGTGTTCTCTCATCCGACGCTTTCGGAAGCCGTCCATGAAGCCGCTCTCGGTGCTACGGGGCGCGCTATTCACATGGTAAACAGAAAAAAACCTAAATAGATAGAACGGGACATAACAATGAATCTTCATGAATATCAGGCAAAAGAACTGTTCGGCAGTTACAACATGCCGGTGCCGAACGGCATTGTGGTCAGCAGCGGTGAGGAAGCCGCCAGTGCCGCCGATAAACTGACTACCGAAAAAGTCGTCGTCAAGGCCCAGGTGCATGCCGGCGGACGCGGCAAGGCCGGCGGGGTCAAACTTGTAGACACTGCGGATGAAGCCCGAAAGGTCGCCGAGAGCCTTCTCGGAACGCGTCTGGTCACTTACCAGACCGACGCAAGCGGGCAGCCGATCAATCAGGTTCTCATCGAGGAAACCTGCAATATCGCCAATGAGCTTTATCTTGGCGCCGTTATCGATCGTGCCAGTCAGCGCGTGGTGTTCATGGCGTCCACGGAAGGCGGCGTCGAAATCGAAAAAGTCGCTGAGGAAACGCCTGAGAAAATTCTCAAGGCGACCGTTAACCCGATGCTTGGAATCATGCCCTATCAGTGCCGTGAGCTGGCCTTTGGTCTCGGCCTCGAGGGCAAGCAGATCAAGCAGTTCAGCCAGTTGCTGAGCGGGCTTGCCAAACTTTTTGTCGAAAAGGATCTGGCGCTGGTCGAGGTCAACCCGCTGGTGATCACTGCTGAAGGCGATCTGTTGTGCCTGGACGGCAAGATCAACATCGACAGCAATGCCATGTACCGTCATCCAGAACTCGAAGCCATGCGTGACAAGTCACAGGAAGACGAGCGCGAGCTGCGCGCCTCCGAGTGGGATCTCAACTACGTTGCTCTGGAAGGTAATATCGGTTGCATGGTCAATGGTGCCGGACTTGCAATGGCAACCATGGACATCATCAAACTGCATGGCGGCAAGCCGGCAAACTTTCTGGATGTCGGCGGCGGCGCGACCAAGGAGCGTGTGGCCGAAGCTTTAAAAATCATCCTCTCCGATCCGGACGTCAAGGCGATTCTGGTGAATATCTTCGGTGGCATCGTACGTTGCGATCTGATCGCCGAAGGTGTTATCGCGGCCGTGGCGGAAGTCGGCATAACGATTCCGGTGGTGGTGCGTCTCGAAGGCACGAAAGCGGCGGAAGGTATCCAATTACTCGATAACAGTGGCCTGAACCTGATTTCGGCCAGCAGTCTTACCGAAGCTGCCCTCAAGGTGATCGAAGCAGAAGGAGGTGCGAAATGAGCGTACTGGTCAACAAAAATACACGAGTCATCTGCCAGGGATTTACCGGTAAACAAGGTACTTTCCATTCCGAGCAGGCCATCGACTACGGCACGAAAATGGTCGGCGGTGTCACCCCTGGCAAAGGTGGTGAAAAGCATCTGGGACTGCCCGTTTTTAACACCGTGCGCGACGCGATTGATGAAACCGGCGCCGATGCCAGCGTTATCTATGTCCCCGCACCGTTTTGCAAGGACTCCATCGTCGAAGCCGCCGACTGTGGCGTACCGCTGATCGTTTGTATTACCGAAGGAATTCCGACGCTGGACATGCTCGAAGCGCGTATTGCGGTCGAGCAAAACGGTGTCCGTCTTATCGGCCCCAACTGCCCGGGTATTATCACACCGGGAGAATGCAAGATCGGTATCATGCCCGGTTCAATCCATATGCCCGGCAAGGTCGGCATCGTATCCCGCTCGGGAACGCTGACTTATGAATGCGTCAAGCAGACCAGTGATCTCAAGTACGGGCAGAGCACCTGTATCGGTATCGGTGGCGATCCGATCCCGGGCACCAGCTTTATCGATGCCCTGAAACTGTTCAATGAAGACCCGCAGACTGAAGCTATTCTGATGGTCGGCGAGATCGGTGGTACCGCCGAGGAAGAGGCCGCCGAGTTTATCAAGCAATACGTGAAAAAGCCGGTCGCGGCCTACATTGCCGGTGTCACCGCACCGCCGGGCAAACGCATGGGGCATGCCGGCGCGATCATCGCTGGAGGCAAGGGTACAGCGGATGACAAATTCGCCGCACTCGAGGCCGCGGGCGTTACGATCACCCGCTCGCCGGGCGAGTTGGGACTGGCCGTGCAAAAGGCAACCGGCTGGTAAGCCAGGCCTCTCACCGCCGCGAAGTCTTCGCGGCGGTTTAATTTCCTCCGGAATATCTGGCCAGTAACCGGTCGAGATGATCCGCGAATTTTTTCCGGTCGGACTGGTTCAGCGCCGGCGGACCGCCGGTGTTGATACCGCTGGCGCGCAGGGTATCCATAAAGTCCCGCACATTCAGTCGCGCGCGAATATTTTCCGTGGTATACAGCTCTCCACGGGGACTCAAGGCATGAGCGCCTTTTTCGATAGCTTCTGCCGCCAGCGGAATATCACTGCTGATAAGCAGGTCGCCGGCTTCAAGGCGTTGCAGGATTTCATTGTCAGCCACATCGAATCCATGCTGAACCTGCATAAAACGGATAAAGCGCGAGCGGGGAATCTGCAGGGTATGATTGGCAACCAGCGTGGTAGGGATTTTTTTTCGCTCCGCCGCGCGATACAGAATTTCCTTGATCACCACCGGGCAGGCATCCGCGTCAACCCATATTTTCATAACGTCTCCTAACTGCTGCCCGGCCGTGGGTTCTCATAAAGGTATCAATTAATACAACACAACAGCCTGCTTCGTGGTGAGCGATTGAACGCCGGCAGAACCCACTGTCAATGATTTCCCAGACGTTTGGCATTGGCCACCGCGCGGCGATGCACCGGTGCCAGGCCTTTACCGAGAATGTTACTGGCTGTGCGCTGAAGATAGTCGGTATGCGCCGGCGCGTTGAGAAGGTTGAAGGGTGAACAGGACCAGAAGGAATCGAACAGACACCGGGACAGTTGCTGATTGGCCCGCAGCGCCTCAAATGTCATGGCGGACCAGGACTCATGAAAAGCGATCATCTTCTCTGTCCACATCATGTTCATCTCCCGCAGATCCCGGGCGGACGGATTCGGACCGGCCAGCATCATAAGCGATAAACGTTGCATGACAACCTGTGGAACAGCCATGGACAGTTCGGCCAGCTGGTTGGTTACGGATCGGGAAGGGCGCTTTCGGTAAGTCATGGCTATCCTGGTAGTAAGCAGTATTGCAAGAGGTTCAGTTTACAGGAATCAATGCCGCCGTTCCGTCTTGATGGTCGCAAAGTGCGTGTTTTCAGGACTTGGCTGTCAGCTCTTTTGCCCGCTCGATAGCGCCGCGAATGGCATTTTTCGCCTGCGGACTGTTTTTCCAGCAGCTGGTATGCAGCATATCGGCGACGGTTCTGGTGATTTCGTCCACCGTAAAGTGGCTCAACTGCTCGCAGGAGTCGATGCCGATTTCCTCCAGCCGGCTGATAACCGTCGGGCCGACGCCCTTGATTGCGAGCAAGGCCTGTTTTTCCTGTTCCGAAAATCCCATCGTTGTCTCCGGCAAGCTCTTTTGCGGTCTGCTGGTCATTTTAACACCGCGATGCCTTTCAGTCTCACAGGGGTCGGACGTGATGGATGTTTTACCGTGGTGTATCGGGCTTGTAATGATTACCTGGCGGGTTCTGCTAAGGTATAGTTGTGAGTGTGTTTTTCACTGAGTTTATCTTTGCAAGATATGACAAACAGATGACAAGAGGCTGATGAACGTATTCCTCGATCTTGATGGCACGCTTACCGACCCAGGGCCGGGCTTTGTCAGGTCCATCGGTCATGCACTCGATAAACTGGGCGTAGCAACACCGCCGGAGGCCGATATCGTTTCGCATATCGGGCCACCGCTTGAGGAAACGCTTGCCAAACTGCTCGGACCGGACTCGCTGGCGCTTGTCCCCGAGGCGGTACGTTGGTATCGCGAGCGCTATTTCGCCGTCGGACTTTATGAAAACACGGTTTACGACGGTATTTATGAAGCCTTGCAGGCCATCAAAAGCAGCGGCGCCAGAATGTTTCTTGCCACGGCAAAACCGACCCGCGTTGCTGCAAGAATCCTCAGACATTTTGAGCTGGACGGTTTTTTCGAGGCCTGCTACGGCAGCGAGCTTGACGGCACGAACTCGGATAAACGGGATCTGCTCAAGTATCTGCTGGCCCGTGAAACCCTGAATCCGGCGGACTCGGTTATGGTCGGTGACCGCTCGCACGATGTCCGTGCGGCCCTGGCAAACGGGGTCCGGTCGCTGGCCGTGTTGTGGGGCTACGGTTCGCTGCCGGAACTTCAGGAGGCCGGGGCGGAGCAGATCATTCGCGAACCGGTTCAGTTGGCGGACGCCGTTCTCATTACCAGCAGATCCTGAATAACAAATGAAAATCACCTTGTTAAGGCACGGACAACCGGATTTCAAGCTGGCCGGCTATGCAAAAGCGGCCGATCTGGCCAGTATGGCAAGTGCTTATGATCGGGCCGGTATTGCCGATTCGCCGCCGCCTGAAGTAATACAAGCTGTGTCGGACCATCAGCGTATCTGCTGCAGCGATTTACGTCGGGCCACCGAATCAGCGCAAGCACTTGGATTTTCCGTTTCGCAGGTACAAACAAGCCGGCTCTTTCGTGAAACGGCTATCCCGCATTTCGATCGGGGCGCTGTTTACTTGCCGGTCAGCGTCTGGCTGGTGTTGTTGCGGGCATTTTGGTTTGCCGGCTTTTCAAAAAACGGAGAATCTTTCCAGGCTATGAAACTACGCGCCAGTGCCGCCTCCGACCGACTGATGGTACTGGCGTCGGAGTATCAGAATGTTTTGCTGGTCGGGCACGGATTTCTAAATCGTTATATCGCCGTGAATCTGCTACAGGCCGGCTGGTCGGGGCCTCGTGCCATCAACCAGAAATACTGGTCGTACGCCAGTTATGAATATCTTCCGGCACGATGAATCCATAATATGATCAATGCGCAACCCATCGGAATTATCGATTCGGGTGTTGGCGGCCTGTCCATAGCACGCCGGATTCGCGAAATACTGCCATGAAAGTCTGCTTCCCAGGTACCTGACCGGTAAAGCCGACAAGTCTCAATGACCGGCGGTTTTTGAAAATACATTGATCACCACGACGCCCGACACAATCAAGCCGATACCGAGCAGGGCCGGAAAATCCGGAATCTCCTTATACAAAACGGCGCCGATCACGACCACCAGTACTATGCCAAGCCCGGCCCAGACCGCGTAAGCGATGCCGACCGGAATCGAGCGCAACACCAGCGACAAAAGATAAATCGCAAGCGCGTAACCCGCGACAACGATGATGCTGGGAACCGGCCGGGTAAATCCCTCCGATGCCTTGAGCGCGCTGGTGCCGACCACTTCGGCGATGATGGCAATCGCCAGATACAGATAGGCCATATCAGGATTTCTTCGGGCTGCCCGACTGCATGAGTTCGGCGAATTCCCGGGCCCGGCCATCCGGACTGGCGGATAATCCTTCAACCACACCTTGAAGGTTGCACTCAGGCTGGTTCTGACTCGCCTTCCATTTGCCCTTGAGATCGACGACTTCAATTTCAAAGCCGCTGATTGCGCCAAGCATCTTTTCGGTGTAGTCACTGGGCGCGTCGTTTATCGACCACGGCTTTCCCTGGGAGGCTTCCTGCTCATCGGTCAGGTGGTGGAGAAAATCCAGCTTCCAGTCATCATCATCGATGTAACGAATGGTGCCGGAGGCGTGCACCGTGACGTAATTCCAGGTCGGCACGACCTTGCCGTGCTCCTGTTTGGTCTGATACCAATTGGGTGAAATATACGCATCTGCGCCATGAAAGATTGCCAGCACATCATCCGACAGGCGCTCCTTGCGCATCGGATTGGCCTTTGCCAGATGGCCTTGCAGGATCAACTGCGACGATGCAGAGCGCGTCAGCCGCAAAGGAATATGATTGGCGCTGAGTCCGGCCTGAGTGTTGACGACCACAGTTGCCAGCGGATGATTGCGGATCAGCGCCTCAAGCGCCGCTTGATCCTGTTGAGCAAAAAGTTTCGGGATGTACATGGGGTTGTTGTCACGGCCGGAAGTTTGTCCCGCAGTGTACCTTGATTGAACGGCCCTGGCACCCCGGCGCGCTGGCCGGGCCGATCAGTCCTTCGCTTGTGCCAGCAGCTGCCGCTCGTCAGTGTAATCGATCAGCATATCAATGAGGGCCAGTCGCAAATCTTCAATGGCGGCCAGCAGAGAGTGCGTCAGCGGGTGATCGGAGACGGTCTGCATTATGTCATCGAGTTTGATCGACGTGGCGAGTTGGGATGCGCTATCGCGCAGTTCCGCGATCTCGGAATCCGTCGGTGCTGGTGGCAGATAAGGCGCAAGTGCCTGGTTCTTTTCCGAATAGGGATCGCCGATATAAAGTACGGCGAGGACCAGCAGTAAGGCGGTTAAAAGTTTGTTGAACATCTTGTTTGTTTCGTTACGGGTTGGTGGAGACCGGTTTTTGCAGCTTGCTTCTGGAATGACCGGGCAGGCCGACCCGAATCGGACCTCAATGAGTAAACGTCTGAATTTTAAATCGAAAACCGGCCGCAAAACTGTGAAATATTCACATTCGACAAGGTGGCGCGCCTAACCCGCCAGCAAAAAATCCCTGCCTTCATGCAATCCGCTCAGCAATAAAAGTTCGCGCAAAGCCTCGCCGGCGCCACGCGCGCCGAGTGCCCCGACAATCAGGGCGTCCTGGCGCATGTCGAGCATGTCGTCGTAAGAAAGAATCGGCAGTCCGCGGCGCGATTTGCCGATATTGTCCGGCGCGATATCGACAAAGGCCATTACCGCCACGCCGAGTCTCTGCAGGACATCGCACAATTTGACGGCCAGCTTGCCGGTGCCGCAGATAATCGCCGGCCGGTTGCGCAACACCGATTCCGACATCGCCCAGGCCTTGGCCTTGATAAACTCCTTGCGGCTGTAACGTTTATCGGTATTGGTCAGGCGCGCGGGATGTTCGCGCCACATCAGCACTAGCTCCGGCACCTTGGCAAAACGCAGGCCGGCCAGCGAGGCGCGCAGCCACAGGTCGTAGTCTTCCGGCCAGCTGAGATCGCGGTAGAGGCCGATGCGTTTAAAGACCTCACGGCGGATCAGCACGCTGGGGTGCACCAGCGGGCTTTCGACAAACAGTTCGCGCTCGATGTCGTCGGCTGTCAGCAAACCGTTCAACCAGGCCTGATACGCGCGATTGCCCGCTTGAATGTCGCCGTCGTCGGAAAAAATATCCACCAGCCCGCCGACGATGGCGATATCCGGATTGTCTTTTGCGAAGTGGAGCTGTCGCTGGAGACGTTCCGGTACACTGATGTCATCGCCATCCATCCGCGCGATAAATTCCCCGCGCGCCCTGATCAGGCCGGCGTTGAGACTGGCGACGATGCCGTTGCCGGCATGCCGGAAAATCCGCAGACGCGGGTCCTGGGGCAGGCGTTCGACCGAACCGTCGAAACTGTGGTCGTCGATGATCAGCAGTTCGAGGTCCTCGACGGTCTGGCCGAGAATACTGTCCACCGCGGGCGCCAGCCAGTCGCCGCAGTTTCTGACCGGCATGATGACGGAAACAAGCGGCCGCCCGCTCATCGATTCAGCCCTTGAGTGGTGTGGCGCAGGCGAATCGGCTCAAACAAAGTAGTCCGGTTCGTTGCCCTCTTTCCATTTAATGCCGCAGCCCAGGCTGGCCAGCTGGTTATCCGGCGGAATGTCGCCGGCCAGCAGCGCGTCAGCGGCGCGGCGCAGATCGGCACCGGTGACCGGCATCTGGGAATTCGGCCGCGCGCTGTCGAACTGACCGCGGTAAAACAGCTTGCCGTCGGCGCCGAAAAGAAAGAAATCCGGCGTGCAGGCCGCCTTGTAGGCTTTCGCGGTCTGCTGGGTTTCGTCAAAAAGATACGGAAAACTAAAGTCATTCTCCTTGGCGAAGGTCATCATGTTCTGCGGATCGTCGTCCGGATAACGTTCGATATCATTGGCATTGATGGCAACCACGGCGAGCCCTTTGGCCTGATATTCCCTGGCAAATTTTGCCAGCTCTTCACGAATCAGAATCACGTAAGGACAATGATTACAGATAAACGCGACGAGCAGCGGTTTGCCGGCAAAGTCGGCCAGCGCGACCTGATTGCCGGTGAGCGGCTCCGGTAAATTGAAATCCGGCGCCTGGGTGCCCAGTTCCAGCATGGATGAAGAGATGGCCATGAAATCCTCCTGAAGTTTTTGTCTGAATGGCGGCAGTTTGAGCGACGTGAGATGGTCTAACATAAATCGCGGCGGTGTGTCTGTCGAGGCCCGTCGATGACAGCGTAGAAAAACCAAACCGCCTCTGACTGTTCTGGAGACCCATTCGGCGTACTGCTACAATAACAGACTCAGACTAATCGGGCTCACTATCGTGAAAGGCCAGCTATTTACCGTCTCCGCGCCATCCGGCGCCGGCAAAACCAGCCTGGTTCGCCAGCTGATTCAGCGTGTTCGCGATCTGCAGGTGTCGGTTTCCCATACGACAAGACCGATGCGGCCGGGCGATGCCGAAGGCGTGGATTATTTCTTCGTCGAGCGACCGGAGTTTGAGCGCATGATCGAGGCGGGTGAATTCCTGGAATACGCCTCGGTATTCGGCAATTATTATGGCACCAGCCGCGCAAGCGTCGAGCAAAACCTTGCTGAGGGCAGGGATATTCTGTTGGAAATCGACTGGCAGGGCGCTGCCCAGGTCAAGCAAAAGCTGCCGGATACCTGCTCGATCTTTATTCTGCCGCCCTCGCGAGAGACGCTGATCCAGCGACTGCAGGGGCGCGGACAGGACAGCGAAGAGGTGATTGCCCGCCGGACTGCCGAGGCGGTCGCCGAGATGCGCCACTACGATGCCGCCGATTATCTGCTGATCAACGACCAGTTCGATGTGGCGGTTCATGAGTTCGTCTCCCTGATCGAAAGCCGGCGCTTGACGGTGGCCCGCCAGCAGGTAAAACACCGGGATCTGATCGACAGTTTGCTGGCCGAGCGCTAGAGCGCTCGAATTAGCCTTGTTAAGTCGTAACCGGCGGCGCCAACATTTTGTTGCCGACGGGTAGTTTTTGTCCCTTGGTTTCTCTAAAATCGAACTAACGTCCGGGCTCCGGGTCTTTTCCCTCTGATAATGAGTGCGTCGGCAGTGTGTTTTACCGCCGCTCGCAGGAGTCCCCGAAATAAATTCAAATTTCCCCTGGAGAGCGCTATATGGCACGAGTTACGGTTGAAGACAGTCTGGAAAAAATAGGCAATCGATTTGAGCTGGTTTTGCTGGCTTCCAAGCGTGCCCGGGACATCAGCATGGGTGCCGAACCTTTCCTGCCGCCTGAAAAGGACAAGCCGAGTGTTATCGCCTTGCGTGAAATCGCCGATGGTCTGATCGACCAGGACTACGCCCGTAAAAAGGCGGTTTCCGAAGCCGAAATCTCACTGAACGAGGAGCAGCGGGATTCGACAGAATTTTAACGAGGTCGCAGGCTGTTTAAAGTGGCAAGCGTTGCGATCCCCGTGAAATCTGATGCCGACGACCGTGTACAGATCAGTGATCTTCTGGCCAAGCTGGAAGATCGTCTCAACGAGCAACAGTTAAAAGACGTCTACAAGGCCTATTTGCTGGCCGCCGAAGCGCATGACGGGCAGGTCCGCAAAAGCGGCGAAGCCTATATTTTTCATCCCCTCGCGGTAGCCAATATCGTGGTCGATATGAATCTCGACCACCAAAGCATCATTGCGGCGATTTTGCATGATGTTCTCGAGGACACCGACGCTACCCGTGAAATGCTGGTCGAGGAGTTCGGCGAGGAAATCGCCCATATGGTCGATGGCCTGAGCAAGCTGACCTCGCTGGAATTCCACACTCCGGCGGAAAAACAGGCCGCCAATTTCCAGAAGATGCTGCTGGCGATGGTGCGCGATATCCGCATCATTCTCATCAAGCTCGCTGACCGGCTGCATAATATGCGCACGCTCGGGGTCATGCGCCTGAGCAAAAAACGCCGTATCGCGCGTGAAACCCTGGATATCTTCGCACCGATTGCCAACCGGCTCGGCATCTACGTGATCAAGAACGAACTTGAGGATCTGGGCTTTCAGACCCTCTACCCGATGCGCTACCAGGTGTTGAAAAACGCGGTAAAAAAAGCCCGTGGCAACCGCAAGGAACTGGTACAGAAAGTCGAGATTCTGATAACGGCGAAACTCGAGGAAGCCGGTATCAACGGCGTCGTCAGAGGCCGTGAGAAACACCTCTACAGTCTTTACCAGAAAATGCGCAACAAGCAGTTGTCGTTTCAGGAAGTCTACGATGTCTATGCGGTACGCGTGGTGGTGGACAGTATCGACGACTGTTACCGCAGTCTCGGTGTGATTCACTCAATTTACAAGCCGGTTCCTACCAAGTTCAAGGACTATATCGCCATACCCAAGGCCAACGGTTACCAGTCGTTGCACACGGTGCTGATCAATCCGGCCGGCATTCATGTCGAGATACAGATTCGTACGCACGATATGGATGAATATGCCGAAACCGGCGTCGCCGCGCACTGGGTATATAAGGATGGCGGTGTTGTTTCGGCACAGGGACGAACCCGGCAGTGGATCAGTAATCTGATGGATCTGCAGCAAAATGCGGTGACGACAGTCGACTTTTTCGAAAACGTCAAGGTTGATCTTTTTCCGCACGAAATCTATGTATTTTCCCCGAAAGGCGATATCTTCCAGTTGCCCTTGAATTCCACGCCGGTGGATTTTGCCTATGCCGTTCATTCGCAAATCGGTAATACCTGTATTACCGCGAAAATTGACCGCCGCTGGGCATCGCTCAGCACGCCGCTGGAATCCGGCCAGACCGTCGAGATCATCACCTCCGAAAACGCCTCGCCAAGCCCGCTGTGGCTGAACTTTGTGGTGACCGGCAAGGCCCGGGCCGCTATCCGGCATTATCTGAAAAACCTCGACGAGGACAAGGCTGCGCAGTTCGGCCGCCGGCTCATCGACCGCGCGCTGGGACGTTACGCGAAAAATATTGAGGATATTCCCGCCAGCAAAATCGACAATCTGCTTGAGGAATTCCACTTCGATACGATCGAAGCCCTGTTTATCGACGTCGGTCTCGGTAATCATTTGCCCAGCCTGATCGCCGGCCGGCTGATGAACCGTACCGATGCCGAGGGCCGCACGGAAGTGCCCAAACCGACAACCGAAAGCGGGCCGCTGATCGTGGAAGGCCGTGAGGGCACAGTGCTGACGCTGGCCAAATGTTGCCGGCCCATTCCCGGCGACAATATCCAGGGTTTTATTACGCCCGGTCAGGGCGTGGTCGTGCACCGCGCATCCTGCAAAAACATCAAGCGTTTCTCGCGTCGCCCCAAGGAATGGGTGCAGGTTGAATGGTCGCCTGATTACAATGGCGACTTTTTCGCTGAAATCGTCGTCGAGCTGGTCAACAAACCGGGCGCTTTGGCAAGCGTTGCCACGACCTTGTCGAGTCTGGGCTCGAATATCGAGAATATCCGCTTTGAGAATCAGGGCGATAAAAATACCATCATTCACTTTGCACTGGTCGTCGAAGACCGGCATCATCTGGCCAGGATCATTCGACGTTTGCGGAATTTGTCGATCGTCCAGCGGGTAAAGCGCGACAGCTAGAACGCGACAATCCTGAAAACTACAAGTCTGTTTTAAATTCACATTTGCGGAGGTTTCATGCCTAAAAAAGTTATTTCCACCGAACAGGCGCCAGGTGCAATCGGTGCCTATTCCCAGGCTGTAGAAAGTGGCGGACTTGTATTCATCTCCGGGCAGATTCCATTGATCCCTGCGACCATGGAAGTACATCCCGGCAGCGTCGAGGAAAAGATTAGGCTGGTCTTCGACAATATGAAGGCGATCTGCGAAGCCGCCGGCGGCGGGCTTGACGATATCGTCAAACTCACGGTGTTATTGACCGATCTCGGGGATTTTGCCACCGTCAATTCGGTGATGGCGGAATATTTCAGTGAGCCGTATCCCGCGCGCGCCGCCTACCAGGTAGCGGCCTTGCCGAAAGGCGTGCCGATCGAAGTCGAGGCGATCATGCAAGCGGCTGACTGATGACCTTCACTGCTTCCGCCAGGCAGGGCGAGCGGTGAACTTTCCTCCCTGATGAGCAGCACCTCAGATGCCGCCGGATCGGTTTTGACCGCGCTGGCGAACAAGCCGGTCAGCACGCTCAAAGGTGTCGGTCCGAAAGTTGCCGAAAAGCTTCAGAAGCTGAATATCGCGACGGTGCAGGATGTGCTGTTTCATCTGCCGCTGCGCTATCAGGATCGCACCCGTGTCATGCCGTTGGGTTCTCTGCAGCCGGGTATGGAAGCGGTTGTGGATGTCGAGATCAAACTGGCCGATGTTGTATTTCGCCGCCGCCGTTCACTGCTTTGCAAGGTTGCTGACGGCACCGGCAGCTTGACGCTGCGGTTTTTTCATTTCAGCAAACTGCAGCAGCAGAACCTCCAGCCCGGAGTGCGTCTGCGCTGTTTCGGTGAAATCCGTCGCGGGGCCGGCGGGCTGGAAATGGTGCATCCGGAATATCAACTCATCGACGACGATCTGCCTGCCGAAGATGTGTTGACCGCGATCTACCCGACCACGGAAGGCGTTCATCAACTGACCTTGCGCAAAATTACCGACCAGGCGCTGGCCTTGCTCACGTCCAACCGGGTATTGCAAGACTGGTTACCGGAAGCGCTGATCGGCAAATACCGGTTTCCAGATTTGAAAACCGCTCTGGCTATAGTTCATCGCCCGCCGCCCGCTGAAGATATCGCCGCCTTGATGGATGGCATGCATCCGGCGCACCGACGCCTGAGCTTTGAAGAACTGATCGCGCACCGGCTGGGTTTGCTGGCCTTGCGTTCGCATACCCGGCGGCTCAAGGCGCCGGCCATGGTGCAGTCGGCAAAGTTGCAGACGGATTTTATCGCCAGCCTGCCGTTTGATCTGACGGGCGCGCAAAATCGCGTGATCGCGGAAATTCTGCACGACCTTTCCCGGACCGAACCTATGCTGCGGCTGGTACAGGGCGATGTCGGGGCGGGGAAAACCGTCGTCGCCGCGGCGGCCGCGGCACAGGCGGTGGCGGCCGGTTTCCAGGTTGCGGTCATGGCGCCGACCGAAATCCTCGCGGAACAGCATCTGCTCAATTTTGCTGGCTGGTTCGAGCCGTTGGGGATCGAGGTTGGCTGGCTGTCCGGCAAGATGACGGCCCGTCAGCGCCGCGATGCCCTGGAAGCGATCGCCATGGGTCAGAGCAAAATCATCGTCGGCACCCATGCGCTGTTCCAGAGCGATGTGCAGTTCAGCAAACTTGGCCTGACGATTATTGACGAACAACACCGCTTTGGTGTTCATCAACGGCTTGCATTAAGAAACAAGGGCGCCGATGAAGGCGTAATTCCGCATCAGTTGATCATGACCGCCACGCCGATTCCGCGCACACTGGCAATGACCGCTTACGCCGATCTCGACTGTTCGGTGATCGACGAACTGCCGCCCGGCAGAATTCCGGTCAATACCGTGGCGGTGGCGTTTTCGCGCCGCGCCGAAGTGATCGAACGCGTGCACCAGGCGATTGCCGACGGTCGTCAGGTGTATTGGGTGTGTACCCTGATCGAGGAATCCGAAGCCCTGCAATGCCAGGCCGCCGAAGACACCGCCAGGGTTCTTGAAGAAGCCTTGCCGGATTACCGGGTCGGACTTGTACACGGACGAATGAAGCCACGTGACAAGGAGGCGATAATGAGCGCCTTTAAAAACCGCGAACTGGACCTGCTGGTCGCCACGACCGTTATCGAGGTCGGCGTTGATGTGCCGAACGCCTCACTGATGATTATCGAAAACGCCGAACGGCTGGGGCTGTCGCAGCTTCATCAGCTGCGTGGCCGTGTCGGCCGCGGTACCGCCGTCAGCAGTTGCGTCCTCGTTTACCAGCCGCCCTTGTCACAAAATGCCAAGGATCGGATTGGTATCATGCGGGAAACCAACGATGGCTTCCTGATCGCGGAAAAGGATCTGGAAATCCGCGGCGCCGGCGAACTGCTGGGCACCCGACAGACCGGCATCGCCGCCTTCCGCATTGCCGATCTCAGCCGCGACCAGGATCTGCTGGACGATGTGGCCGAAGCGGCCGGCCTGTTGGTTCGTGATCACAAGGACGCGATTGCGCCGTTGATAAAGCGCTGGGTCGGCGATCAGAACCGGGAGTATGGTGGTGTATGATCGCCGCTAGTGCCTGTCGATCAATGGCAGTACGTCTTTATTAATTTGTTTTCAGAGGAGAAATGCCATGAGCACCAATCCCGTAGGCTGGTTTGAAATCTATGTGCAGGACATAAACCGGGCAAAACACTTTTATGAAACCGTTTTCCAGACCACGCTGGAAAAACTGGACGCGCCCGATCCCTCGTTGGAGATGTGGGCTTTTCCGATGAACATGGAAGCCGCCGGGGCGGCCGGTGCTTTGTGCCGTATGGACGGCGTACCCTCCGGCGGCAACAGTACGCTCGTCTATTTCGTCAGTGAGGACTGCGCCCTCGAAGAAGCCCGCGTCAGCGAAGCCGGCGGCCGCGTTGAACGCAGCAAGATGTCACTGGGCGATTATGGCTTTATGACGCTGGTCGTTGACACGGAAGGCAATATGATCGGCGTGCATTCGATGCAGTAAGAGCGCTGTAAAAGGAGGCGTTCAAGGATGTCTGGCCGGGGTTAAGGCGTTAGTTTCACGGCTTCAGCTTTGTGACCCCGACTTGCTATCGCTCGCATTCAGAATCCCGTACTGCAGGATTCTCAGGGCTCGATGGACGCGAGCGGTTCTGGCTTTGAGCGTTCCCTCTCCAACAACCCCGCCAAGCATATACATCACGAGGGCCAGATCTTCTTTTTCTATATCTTTTTTGATCAGTCCCGCAGCCTGTCCGCGCGCGAGCGGTTCGGTCAATAGGTCGACGACACGTTGTCTCAAACTATTGAGCTGCGCCTGATGTTCCGGCTGCCGGGTCAGGCCATCAACCATGCCCTGATTTGTCGTGAACATCACCATCATCATGTCGATGATTTCTGCGCAGGCGTTCGGTTCGTCTCTGAGAGCTTCGGCTTTGCTTTCCAGCTTAAGCACATTGCGTTCGAGAACAGCGAAACAGAGAGTTTCGCGATCCTTGAAATGACGGTAGAGCGTCATGCGGCTGACGCCAGTGCGCTTGGCGATCAATTCCAACGGTGCATCGAAACCCTGATCTGCAAATACAGCTTCTGCGACTTCAATCAAGCGTAGCCGGTTTTCTCGACCGTCGGCACGTAGATTCATCTTCTTTTCCTTAGCATTTGTAAGCGAATGTGACACCTCGGCTTACGGTTTTCAACTTGGCTTGTTATATAAAATTTTAAGTGTTACATTGAGTAACATTTATTTTTTGCAAACTCTTATAGGGAGAAACAACGCTATGACGTCGCTTCAAGGAAAAATTGCATTTGTCAGTGGTGCTGCATCAGGCATTGGCCGGACCACCTCGATTGAGATGGCCAGGTGCGGGGCGACGCTGGCCCTGACCGATCTCAATGAAGCCGGTGCGAGTGAAACCATCGCGATGATCAAAGAGATAGCGCCGGATGCCGATCCTTTGTTCGTCCGCAGCAATCTTTCGGACGAAGCTGAGGTGGGAAAGCTGTTCGCTCAGATTCGGGACCGCTTTGGTCGTCTCGACATCGCCGCCAATATCGCCGGCGTCAGCGGGCGCCGTGACGGCCCCGTAAGCTCTCCGATCATCAATTATGAGGCTGCCGATTTCGACTTCGTCTTCGCCGTTAACGCCCGCGGCCCATGGTTGTGCATGCGTGAGGAAATGCGGTTGATGGTGGCGCAGAAGGGCGGAGCGATTCTCAATCTGGCTTCCGTCGCGGGCAAAGCCGGGGTTGCCGGTTCCTCAATCTATTCCGCCACCAAACACGCCGTGCTTGGCATGACCAAATGCATCGCACTCGAAGGCGCCGCCAGCGGGGTTCGCGTGAATGCGATCTGTCCGGGCGTGATCGCCACGCCGATGGCCGATGCGTTGGTCGGCACCGAAGGCGCTGCACGAGAGGCACTGACGGCAATGCATCCCCTGGGGCGACTCGGCACGCCGGAGGAAGTCGCGCAAGCCATCATCTGGCTCTGTTCCGATGAAGCGAGCTTTATTACCGGGGCGGCTCTCGACGTCGATGGCGGCTATCTCGTGCCGTAGCCGAAAAGCACATCAAAAAACAGGTATCTATTCATAAAGAGGAACGCATTCATGACACGTAAAGTTGACGCAGTTGTTATCGGGGCCGGCAGCGCCGGCGTAACCGCAGTTTTTACGCTGCTGAATGCCAAACGATCCGTCCTGCTGATCAACGCTGGCCCGGAAGGATCGACCTGCACCCGCGTCGGCTGCATGCCGTCCAAGGCGCTGATCGAAGCGGCCACGGCGTATCATACCGGCGAGCGAATGGACATGTTCGGCCTGCGCGGTGCGGAACATCTGTCGGTCGATGGCCCTGCGGTGATGGCTCGGGTGCGCTCGGTGCGCGACACGCTGGTCAGGGGCGTGGTCGGTCGCTACCACGCCGTACTGGACGACACGCAGTTTATCGACGGCCATGCGAAGATCATCGCGCCGGATTGCGTCGAAGTGAATGGCGAACGCATTGAAACCGGTGCCATTATTATTGCGACTGGTTCCTCCCCGGTATTGCCGCCGCCGTTTCGCGCGCTGGGCGACGCCTTGCTGACGACCGATACCTTGTTTGAAGAAACCGATCTGCCGAAATCGCTGGCGGTCATCGGTCTTGGCGCCATTGGCTGCGAAATCGGCCAGGCCATGGCGCGCCTCGGTGTGGAGGTTCATGGTTTCGATGCAGCGCCGGTGGTCGCCGGTATCAAAGATCCCGTCGTCGCCGAACAAGCGCTCGATCTGTTCCGAAAGGATATGGCGATCACCACCGGCGTCCAGGTTATGCCAAGCCTGGAGGACGATGGCCGGGTGAGCATTCAGGCCGGGGATCAGCGTTATACCGTCGATCGCGTGCTGGCCAGTATCGGGCGGCGTCCGAATGTGGGAGAGATCGGACTTGAAAATCTCGGTATCGAACTCGATGCGCGCGGCATGCCGCCTTTCGACCGCGAAACCCTGCAAATCGGTGACCTGCCGGTTTATATCATCGGTGACGCCAACGCCGATCGTCCGCTGCTGCACGAATCCGCCGATGAAGGAATGATTGCCGCGATAAATATCATTGCCGGTCAACGTCAACCCTTCCGCCGGCGCGTACCGCTGGCAGTCGCGTTTACCGCGCCGCAAATCGCCTCGGTCGGTGCGCAACTGAATGAACTCGACGCAGAAACCACGGCGATTGGCACCGGCAAGGCGCAGATGAACGGCCGCGCCCAAACCAAAGGCGTCACGGACGGACTGATCCGCATCTATGCCGACAAACAGAACGGCCGTTTACTCGGCGCCGCACTTGCAATTCAGGATGCCGAACACATGGCGCACTGGCTGGCCCTGGCGATCGAACGGGAACTGACGCTCATCGATTGCCTCGGCACGCCATTCTATCACCCTGTTCTCGAAGAGACGCTACGCGATGCACTACAGGATTGTCTGACGAAAACCGCATTGAGAGTACCCTATCCGCCGGTGCTGACACCAGCATAACGTTGGCATTCGGTAGGATGGTTTTTCAGTTTACAAGCGCGGGAGCGTTTCGTCGTCGGGGATTACTGTGCCAGCGCTGTCAATCAGAAACAAATGCAAGCTGCCGTGTTCGACCCTGAGTTCCAGCAAGGACGCGAGCGGGCGTTTCAGGATATGACACAGCAGCGTACGGATCACGCCGCCATGGGTCACGATCAAAACGTCCTGTTGTGCGTGCGCGGTGAGTATCTCATGCCAGGCTTCGAGTACGCGGGCCTGGAAATGGCTGAGCGATTCACCGCCGGGAGGCGTGTAGGTTAAAGGATCGTGCCAGAATCGGGTCAGAGCCTCCGGGGTTTCTTCCATCAGTTCGGCCGCGCTGCGGTTTTCCCAGCTACCGAAATGGATTTCCTGCAGGCGGGGTTCCAGGCTGTAGAGAAGTGTGTTTTGTCGGGCGTACAGATCGGCGAATTCCGTGCAGCGTTGCAGTGGCGAACTGATCACGCGGTCCCAGTGGGTTGCAGCGGTGGCGGCCTGCATCTGGGACAAGCCGGTTCGGCTAAGCGGATCGTCGGTGCTGCCGCGGAACCGGTTGCCGCCTTCGACCTCGCCGTGGCGTAGAAGACCAACCCGCATCAGGCGTTTTTTTCCGATACGCCGGCCTCCGCAAACGTCGCCATTTCGTTATGCAGCGTGCAGGCAAGACGCAACAGCGGCACCGCGATCGCGGCACCGCTGGCCTCGCCGAGGCGCATGCCGAGGTCGAGCAGCGGTTGGGCGTTCATAGCCTCGAGTACCAGGCGGTGCCCCGGTTCGCAGGATATGTGCGCGAAGAGAAACCAGTTTACGGCGTCCGGGCACAGGCGGGTGGCGGCCAGCGCGGCGACGGAGCTGATAAAGCCATCGACCAGGACCGGCAGACCTGCCTGCGCGCAGGCTATATAACCGCCGGTCAGGGCGGCGATTTCGAAACCACCAAGCCGCCGCAATGCCTCCAGAGGCGTCTCGATATGCGGCCGGTGAAGTGCAAGGGCCTGGCGGATTACCTCGGTCTTGTGGGCGACTCCGGGTTTGTCCAGACCGGTGCCGGGGCCGGTAAGCCGTTCGGCCGACGTGTCGAGCAAGGCGCAGGCCAGCGCCGTGGCCGCCGTCGTGTTGGCGATCCCCATCTCGCCGCCGATAAAAAGCTGCGTGTTGTTGAGTCTGCTGCGTTCCATGGCTTGCCGTCCGGCCTGCAGGGCGCGAACCAGTTGTTCCTTACTCATGGCTGGCTCCCGGCAAAAATTGCACGTGCCGGGGCCAAGCTTGATATTCACCACGCCGACCGGGGTGCCAGGGTCCGTCACTGTACCGAGGTTCACTACTTGCAGATCAGCGTCGAGCGCACGGGCCAATACGCTGATAGCAGCTCCACCGGCGGCGAAGTTTTTTATCATCTCGGCGGTGACCGCCTGCGGAAAAGCCGATACGCCTTCGGCAGCCACACCATGATCGGCGGCAAACACGACGATGCCGACCCGGTCGACACTGGGGCGCTTTGTACCCTGCAAGGCGGCCAGCGTGATTGCGGCTTGCTCGATGCTGCCGAGTGAGCCGGGTGGTTTGGTGAGCGTTGCCTGATGCGCCTCAGCGTTCTGGCGGCTGTCATCGTGTACGGCGGCGGCCGGCGCATGCAGCCAGTCGGTGGTTTCGTTCAACATGGACCCTCTTTTAATACCATCGGTAGTCCGGCAATCGTTAAAATTACCCGCTCGCAGATTTGCGCAAGCTCCTGATGCAAGCGGCCGGATTGGTCGCAAAAGCGCCGGGACAACTCGCCCAGCGGAATTATGCCCATATTGGTTTCGTTGCCGACCAGAATGATCTGTCCCGGAAGTTGCGGCAAAGTATCCAGCAAAGTCGCGTACTCGTGTTCGAAAGCGGCTTCGTCGTCGGCCGTCAGCAGGTTGGTCAGCCAGAGTGTCAGGCAGTCGACGATAATACAATGCCCAGTGGTGGCATGTTCACGCATCGCCGAGGCGAGCTGCAGAGGTTCTTCGACCAGGTGCCAATTGGATGGCCGATGCAAACGATGGGCGGCAATCCGTGCCTGCATTTCTTCATCCTCAGCGGTGGCGGTAGCGATATAGCTGACAGACAGGCCGCTTTCGAGCGCGAGTTTTTCAGCCAACCGGCTTTTGCCGGAGCGTATACCGCCAAGAATCAGGGTCGTGTGGTTCGTCATGGGTTTCTCTTCAGCTTGAGTAAGTTCAGCAATTGATCGGTATCGAGGTGTCGTTCCACGGCATCGGCCAGGCGGTCTATTTCGGCGTTGTGCAGTGCCTGGTAGTCGAATAGTTGTGTTTCCGTGGCGCCGGCCCACGCAAGTAACGCCGTACAGGCGGACGGCGAATCGAACAGACCATGCAGATAGGTGCCAAGAATCAGGCCGTCATCACTGATCGCGCCATCGACGCCGTTTGAAAGCTGCACGGCGGGTTTGCCGAGTGCGGGGCCCACGGTGATTCCGGCGTGGATTTCATAACCCTTGACCGGTGCATCATCAATGAATAGTCGGCCGGAAACATTGCGGAGTTGCTTTTCCGGGGCCAGCACGGTTTGCACATTCAGCAAGCCCAGCCCCTCGCTGCTGCCCGCATTACCCTCGATACCCTGTGGATCGTCAATCCGTGTGCCGAGCATTTGATAGCCGCCACAAAGGCCGATGAGTTTGCCACCGTAGCGCAGATGCCGCTGGATGGCCTGCTCCCAGCCCTGGTTGCGCAACCAGGCAAGGTCGGCTCGCACGTTCTTGGAGCCGGGCAGAATAATCAGATCAGCGGGCGGGATAACGCTGCCTGGACCGATGAACTGCAGTTCGCACTGTGGATGCAGGCGAAGCGGGTCGACATCGGTATGGTTACTGATGCGTGGCAGAACCGGTACGATAATGCGCAACCGTTTCGAATGGCCGAGCCGAACGGTCTGTTGATCACGGGGCAGGGCATCTTCTGCAGCCAGGTGCAGGCCTTGTAAATAGGGAAGTACCCCGAGCAGCGGTTTTCCGGTCTGTTTTTCAAGCCAGTCCAGACCGCTTTGCAGCAAGCTCAGGTCGCCCCGAAAACGGTTGATGACAAACCCTTTGACCCGCTCCTGTTCGGACCGACTCAACAGTGCCAGTGTACCGACCAGATGCGCGAAGACACCGCCGCGATCGATGTCGGCGATCAGAATCACCGGGCAATCCACCGCTTCGGCGAAACCCATATTGGCGATATCGTTATGACGTAGATTGATCTCAGCAGGCGAGCCGGCGCCCTCGACGATAATGACATCGTATCGGGCGGCAAGGCGCTGGTGTGATTCGAGCACAGCGCTACGGGCGATCTGTTTGTAATCGTGATAGGCGCAGGCATTCATGGTGTCGATCGCGTCACCGTGAATGATGACTTGCGCACCGGTATCGGAGTCGGGCTTGAGCAGCACCGGATTCATATCGGTATGCGGCTCCAGACCGCAGGCCAGAGCCTGCACTGCCTGGGCACGGCCGATTTCACCACCGTCGACGGTAACTGCGCTGTTCAGAGCCATATTCTGTGGCTTGAACGGTGCAACGCTTACGCCCTGACGTGTCAGCCAGCGGCACAGAGCGGTCACCAGCAGACTCTTGCCGGCATCCGATGTCGTGCCCTGAACCATCAGCGTGCGGGTTTTCGAGTCAGGCCTGTGCATGGCTGAACCATCCGGCAAGGATAAATAATACAAGCCAAAGCCACACGCCTTGTCTGACCAGTCTAAGTGCCTGTTCTATATCGTCAATATCCGCAGTTTTACCAGTACCCAGTACCGGCCGCTGATGCCACCGGCCCCGGTAACGTGCCGGCCCGCCAATCGCGATGCCGAGCGCTCCGGCACCGGCGGCCATCACCGGACCGGCGTTGGGGCTGTCCCAGCCCGGTGCCTGGCTTCGCCAGCAGTGCAGGGCCTGCCGGGTTTTGCCAAGCGCGGCATAGGTGAGGGCGGTAAGCCTTGCCGGGATAAGGTTAAGCACATCGTCCAGACGTGCGGCGGCCCAGCCGAAATCCCGATAGCGCGTGTTGCGATAACCCCACATGGCGTCGAGGGTATTACTCAATCGATAAAAGACAACGCCGGCACTACCGGCGATCGCAAACCTGAACAGAGTGCCGAATACCGCGTCGTTGCCGTTTTCCAGTATCGACTCAACTGCAGCTCCTTCGATATCGAGGGTTTCGGAGTCACGACTGACCATGCGGGAAACCTGCCGGCGGGCCTCCGCCTCATCGTTATTCCGTAACGCCGTTGCGACAGGTCGGGCGTGGTCATGCAGGCTTTTGTGGCCCAGGGCGATGGTGAGAATGAAGACACTGAATAGCGGGCCGGGATAAGTCTGCGTGATCAAGGCGGCAGTCACCGTAAACGGCAGGAGTAACAGCAGCACTGCCAATAGGCCGCGCAGACGGCGCCTGTTTTTTGCAAGCATGGAGCCGCCATACAGTTTTGCTTCGAGTTTGTCAGCCAGATGACCGAAGCCGACCAGCGGATGGAAGCGGCGGGGCTCGCCGAATAACCAGTCCAGCAGTACAGCGATAAGCGCCACGAATGCTCCACTCAGCATGGCCTGTCCGCCAGGTGCAGTCTGTGGTGGACGGCTTCCTCAAGGCTGATCATGAAGCGGCTTGTCGTGACCGGGGAGGGCATCACAGGTCGACGCCTTTTTGTGCGCGTACGCCGGCGCGAAAGGCGTGTTTGCAGTCAGTGAGTTCGGTCACGGTATCAGCCGCTTCGATCAGCGCTTCGGGTACGCCCCGACCGGTGATGATCACGTGTTGCATCGGCGGACGGGATACGAGGTCGGTCAGCACGGTGTCGCTCTCCAGCCAGCTGTAGCGCAGCGGGTAGCTGAGTTCGTCAAGTACCACCAGCCCCAGCGAGGGGTCCGTCAGCATTTCCCGTGCTATGGCCCAGCCACGTTGCGCGGTTTCGCGGTCACGGCTGAAATGTTGTGTTTCCCAGGTGAAGCCTTCGCCGAGCACATGCCAGCGGACATTGGCTTGTCGGCGAAAAAAGCCTTCTTCACCGGTATCGCAGCGGCCTTTGATAAACTGGGCCACACCGACCTGCATATTGTGGCCAAGTGCACGAGCCACCATGCCGAAAGCGGAGGACGACTTGCCTTTGCCGTTACCGGTCAACACAATCAACAAGCCCTGGTCCCGTTCCGCGCGCTTGATGGCGGCATCGACAACAGTTTTCTTGCGCTGCATTCGTCGGCGGTGACGCTGATCCCGGTCGTTTGTATTCATGTTGTCTTCCTTCGGGCTTGATGGTCAGACGAAACTTGCGTAAAAAATGCCGGGAAGGAAAGGAATCGAACGGAAACAGGGCAAAAAACAGCCTGTTAGCCGCAGCATCGCCCTCCGCAACACCAAAGCAAGCAAGGTCTTCAGGCCGGTCTCCGGGCTTGCGAGAGGTTTTGAAAAACCTGGACGGAATGCCTTCCCGCGTTGACACGCAGTGGCTTATCGATGATCCGTCGTAACTCGCTTACCGTTGCGGGGGCAGCGCCGGCTTTATTGCAGAACGGTTTGTTCAGAACGCACCGGCTTCCCGTTTCATCCCTGGCGCGAAAAGCCGCGCCGGGACACCTGAAGCAATCCACTCGACGCTATAGAGGGCAGGGGGAAAAGTCAAGACGAAAGCAGGGACGTCGAGGTGATGAAAACGGCCCGGGCGTCGTTATTCAGGCTGTCGGGACAAAGCCGGCTTTATCCATAAAAATAGACATTATTTCTGCAGGTATTCAGAATTCTGCCGTTAACAGATCCGTGCAGAATTTTTGACAGGAAATAAGTGTTTATGCAAGTCCGATACATCCCTTGTAGCTTGTTATGGGTAGCATTATGTTGTTCATTGGCATTGTTTACCGGTACCGCTCACGCGCAGGAAACTCCGACTGGTGGACAATCCACGATGCCTGTCGAGGACAAAGTCGATGCGATCGACGGCAAAGTCGACAGGCTGGTCAGCCAGAGTGATAGGGAAAAAACCATTATGTTCGATCAGCCGCTGGGTGAGCGGCGTCACGGTATCGAAGTCAATTTGTTCCGGGTGTTGATGTGGGACGGCGATGACGTTTCATTCAGCGGTACCTATTCGTATTTTGATACCGAGCGTAATACCGAGTGGGCATTCCCGTTTTTCTATCAGCAGTCATCCGAGACGGATGAGTATTGGGATTATTCTGAAAAAGACTCATACACCAGCCGCTCGGTGGCGCTGGACATGCATTATCGACGCTACCTCGGCCATCGCCTGGACGGGTTTTATATGTCCGGCGTTGCCCGTGTTGTGCGCGTGAGCGGCCTGGAAGATGATGACAGTGACGAGGGTCAGACCATATCGAGTGAGCTCAAGGGCGGTGTCGGTGTTGGCATCGGCTGGCGTAAAATTTCCCGCAACAGACTTTATTGGGGGATGAGTCTGTCGCTTGGACGCTATTTCCTGGGCGAATCAGAAAAATTCGTGGAGCCGGATAACAATTCGGGCGCCTTGCTGGATGACCTTGAATACTTTGTCGATGTCGAGTTTTTCAAATTCGGATATACGTTTTAAGCAAGCCGCGTGGATCACCGAACAGTGCCCGGATCTCCTGTAATAGGCACGGGCTATCATTGCAATAGGAATAACCAGTTATACAAAGACCAAGTGCGGCAGTAGGATATTCTTCGTCAATTTCATTAACGTTAAAGGTGATCCAAAATGGAAACTATCGAAGAAAATCCAACTGTATTTCCCCAGTTGAACAAGCCCGCTCCGGATTTTGAAGCGAAAACCACTCACGGCGTAAAAAAACTCGCGGATTATAAAGGCCGCTGGCTGGTGTTGTTCTCACACCCGGCTGACTTTACGCCGGTTTGTACCACCGAATTCATGGCTTTTGCCAATCACCATGAAGAGTTTCTGGCCGAAGGCGCGGACTTGCTTGGTCTGTCGATCGACAGCTACTACAGCCATATTGCATGGGTACGCAATATCAAGGAAAACTTCGGTGTGGAAATCAAATTCCCGATCATCGAAGACCTGTCCATGGCAGTGGCCAAGTCGTATGGCATGATTCACCCGGGCGCGGCTGATACCTCGGCGGTTCGGGCAACATTCATCATCGACCCGGAAGGTATTTTGCGGGCCATGGTTTACTACCCGATGACCAACGGCCGTTCGATTCCCGAGTTCCTGCGGGTAATCAGAGCACTGAAAGCCTCGGACGAGCATAAAATTGCGACCCCTGAAGGCTGGCAGCCCGGTGACAAGGTCATCGTTCCGCCGCCGCAGGATGCCGATGCGGTAGAAGTCCGCCTGGGCGAAGGTTACGAGTGCAGCGACTGGTATTTCTGCAAAAAGGATCTTTGATCGACAGCGCTGATTTTCTCCTGGCGCTTTAAAGACGGGCTGTCCGGATCTGCATGTGCTATCGCAGATTCGGGCAGCCCGTTTCGTGTTTCAGCACGCCGCGAAGCGTTTTTCCTATCAGTCAGAACGGTGTTCTGTTCCTTCACCCGGCGTGATGAACAGCATTTTGCATGGGGTGTTCACATAGGCGGTATGCCAGGTATCGGCGGGAATCACGGCATAGGCGCCTGATTCGGTCAGTTCGATGACTTCTTCGCCGGACTCATGGTTCAGAACCATTCTCACCGCGCCCGACAATAACACCACGATCTCGTCGCCCGCCGGGTGTTTCTCCCAAACGCCCCAATCCGTTGCAAATTCGTAGCTGGAAACCAGTACATGCGATTTGAAGCTGTCGAACCCAGCATCGAGGTCCGCATAGATTGTCGGCGTCAGCGGAACGATCGCTACGGATAAATCCGGTTTCAAGACGGCGAAAGTGTTTTCCAGGTTCATGGCAGGGCGCCCCATAGAGGTTGTTTATACGGACAATAATCCGGTCGGCAGGGCAATTCAAGGCGGAAGATACACTGACGGTCAGCCAGAACCGGTTTGAGTAGTGCATCAGATGGTGATGACTTCAGTACGATTGACGTCGAGCTTTGCCGGTCGATAAAAACCGCTCACCCCGAACGAAACGTGCCAGGCTTGCGTATCAAACGAATAAGACTAACGCACCACCATCACAGTCAAATCCGAGTGCGAAGCCAGGAAACCGGCATTCGAGGCAAACACATAATCGCGAAAGCCGGGAACATGCGAGGCCATGACCACCAAGTCCGCATTGGCTTCATGAAAAGCCTTATCCAGCGTCTTGTCGAGATCGACCGCCGGATCGTTGGCAATCGCCACGGTGCTGTTGATATTCAGACCGTGGTCATTGGATTTGCGGGTGGCGTATTGCGTGAGTTTTTCGCTGAATTCGCGCGGATTATGCGCGACGGCGCCGGGTATGGTGCTGGTGACTGCGATCAGCGTCAGCGACGCCCCGTAGTGTTTTGCCAGATCCGCAGCCGTGGCTATTGCCTTGTCGAGAAGCTCGGGATGCGTCAGATCGACCGGAACAACGATTTTCTTGTACATGAATGTCCTCCTTAAGTTGCCGTTTTTATCCTAACACGGTGAAACACCGGGGCAAGGCGCATAAGGAAGAATTGCATGATAATGCAAGTATGGCAGGCGATTGCTGTGGCGAAACAATCCGTCTGGACGGAATTGAGAAATCTGTTTGAAATCTCATTGGCCGGCTGTGAGTTCACCGAGCCAGGGCAGATTGATGTTCGCCGCTTACTGGGTAGATTATTCCGGGCCGGTTTTTTCGCGGGCAGCCGGCCTGCCGGACGCACGTGTTTTTAACGGTAGTAAAACCAGTGCGCAAAACGCCCCACAGATAGCGCCGTATAAATGCGAATCCACGACCACGTTACCGCCGGCGATTTCCGCGCTGCCCGGCATCGCGCCGTACAACTGCTCCCAGATCAGCTTGCCGATGACCAGTGCAAGCAAGATGGCGCCCGAGACCGGATACCGTTTGAGATCCGCGATGGCGCCGGCAATGATCAGGCCGTGCAGGGTGCCGGAAAAACCGACATACCAGCGTAATTCCGGATTCCACAGATACAGGCCGAGACCAACGCCGAGCGAAGATACCAGAGTGATAAAAATCCAGCCGCTGTTGTCATAGTTGGACCAGAGCAGAAAATAAATCAGCGCGAGGCCGGCCAGATTAAGCAGCAGATGGCTGATGCCCAGATGGACAAAATTACAGCTTAGCAACAACCACCAATGACCGGCATCGATGGAGACCCGGTCGAATCGTAACGCTTCGCCGAGACCGGCGAGCTGCAATAAAACACAGAAAAACGCGATGCCGAGTGGGAGCAGCCACGAACGAACGGTTAAATGGTTAAGTTCTTGCAAGCTTTATAGTCCGAATAATAAGCGTCGATTAAAATCGGGACAGGGTTTTGCGGATCATGGAAGACGTGGCCGTGAATATATTGCCTGCCATGCTAAGCTTGTCCTGATTGCTCGGGTTGGGTTTGCGGTGACATGGACTTGCCCGAAAAAGCAAGCATGGTCAGTTTTTATTGCGCGATTAACATTAAATCTAGCATACAGTTTGGTGGAGTTTACAGAATGAATCAACAGTGCCGCAGGGGTTTTCAGGCAGGTTTTACCTTGATCGAGATCATGGTGGTAGTCGCTATACTGGCGATTCTGGCCGCCACGGTCGTGCCTGTGATCATGGACCGTCCCGAAGAGGCGCGGGTCGTCAAGGCCAAGCAGGACATTGGCGTACTGGAGCAATCCCTGGAGATGTACAGACTGGATAACTTTGTTTATCCGTCGACCGACCAGAGTCTGGAAGCACTGGTGGAGAAACCGACCGGGGAACCGGAAGCGGCTAACTGGAAGGCTGGTGGCTATGTCAAAAAATTGCCAAAAGATCCGTGGGGTCGTGACTATATCTATCTCAGCCCCGGCGAAACAGGCGACTACGATATCATCTCCTACGGCCGTGACGGTGTTGAAGGAGGCGAAGGTTACGACGCCGATATCTCCAACTGGAATAAATAAACCGGCTAAGCGGATTCCCGGCGAGCTACGGGGTCCGCGCTTCCGGCCCGGATAGATTCAAGATGGTGCAGAGTGCGGCAAACTTATTTCATCCGGCAGGAAGTCCGCACAGACTGTTTGCAATGCCTGCCGTGCGGTCTGACAAATCCCCGATGTACCCAATGTCTCCGGCGCTGACTCAACGCGGTTTCACCCTGATCGAAATGCTGGCGGTAGTCGTGATTCTGGCGATCCTCAGCAGTTTCGCGCTGCTCAACATGAATTTCGACAACAAGGCAAAACGGGTCGAAGAGCAGGCGAACCAGCTTGCCGCGCTATTGGAGCTTGCCTCCGATGAGGCGATCTATCTGCAAAAAGAGCTTGGCTTGCGTTTTGGCGAAGGGCAGTTCGAGTTTTACCAGCTTGAAAAAAATAGTGATGAAACCGGGCAGCAAACATCGAATCTGCCCGGTGAGGAACAGAAAAAACAAAAGCCCTACTGGCTGCCCGTCAGCGGTGATCAGCGCTTGCGGAAGAGAGAATTATCTGAAGATATGCGTCTCGAACTCGAGATAACCGGGGTTGCAGTTGTTATCGAGGAGCCGAGCGAAACGGATATCGAGGAAAAAAAAGTCAAACCACATATCATGATGTTGTCGAACGGCGAGATTCTGCCTGATTTTGTCATCACTCTCGAAGACGA
This sequence comes from Gammaproteobacteria bacterium, assembly GCA_020444765.1. Next base: position 31,895 of record JAGRHW010000003.1, read on the forward strand.
TGAAGGCGAGCATGGCTTTACGATTGCCACAGGAACGGACGTGCCGGTCATCGTCGAGCGTCGGGAATAGCATGATGCAGACTAACCGCGGTTTCACACTCATAGAATTGTTGATTGCCATGGCGATCCTCGCGGTGGCGATGGGCGCTCTGCTGCAAAGCGCAGCGCAAAATGCCTTTAATATGACGAATCTGCGTGATCGCACGATCGCCCAGTGGGTGGCCGCCAACAAGCTGGCCGAGTTGCAAACCCGTAAAACCTGGGAGGACGTCGGTAAGCGCAACGGTGAAATGTCGATGGCCAACAGCACCTGGTACTGGCAGACCGAAGTGCAGCGCGTCAACGACGATGACTTGCGGCGCGTCGAAATCAGCGTAAAAAAATCTCCCGATGATGAATCCTCGCTCTATACGTTGCCGGGTTTTCTGGCCAGCCCGAATGTCTTTGTCAGCGAAGACTCGGAGTTGCAGCAATGAGGCGGCGTATCTCCAGCCTGCGTGCGCGACGCGCCAACGCCGGATTCACGCTGATCGAGTTGCTTGTCGCTTCGGCGATTTTTGTGATTATCGGTGGCGCGGCCTATACCGGCTGGTACCAGATCCAGCGCATCAAGGAAGGCACCGAGGTGCACAGCAAGCGCCTCGCCGAACTGCAACGCGTGTTTTACTGGTTATCCGAAGACCTTGAACAAATTGTCAACCGGCCCGTCAAAAATGAAATAGGCAGCGATCTGCCGGCATTGGAATACAGCACCCACGGCGAATCCCTGCTGGAATTCACCCGGGCCGGCTGGAGCAATCCGGCCGAGGACGTGATGCCTCCGCGCAGTAATTTCCAGCGGGTCGCCTATTACCTGGAAGATGGCAAACTGTACCGCAAATACTGGTACCACCTCGACCGCTTCGAGGAGGGCAAGGTGTCGTCACGTCAACTGGTGGAAAAGGTCGCCGATATCTCACTGCGTTTTCTGAACGGCGAGGAGTGGCTGGAACAATGGCCGCCGTCGAATGCCGAAGCTGATTTTGAAGGCCTGCCGGCCGCTATCGACGTGACCCTGGACCTGGACGACCTTGGCAAGGTCAACCGGATATTCGTGGTGCCGGGCTGATGCGACATGCGACGATGAAAAGATCCCAGCAAGGCGTGGCGATTCTGACCGTTTTGTTGATGGTGGCGCTGGCGACCATCACCGTGGTGTCGATGAGTTCGCGGCAACGGCTGGACATCCGCCGTGCCGCCAACCAGCAATCCCTGCAGCAATCCCGGGCGCTGGCGCTCGGCGGGGAAAAGTTCGCCGCCGCGACCCTGATGCGCGACAAACTCGACCCCCTGACCGGCAAGACCGACAGCCTGGACGATGATTGGGCACAATCCTTGCCGCCACTACCGGTGGATCAGTCTACAATCAAGGGATGCGTGTTCGATTTGCAGGGCCGTTTCAATCTCAATAACCTGCTGACCGGCGAAGGACGAATCGATCAGGATCAGTTTGCTCAGCTCCAGCGACTGCTGACAGTATTGAATATCGACCCGGCCAAGGCCGCAGCGATTGCTGACTGGATGGACAGCGATCTTGAACCGCTGGGCGAAGACGGTGCCGAGGATCAGCATTATTCCGCGCTCGAACCGCCCTACCGGCCCGCCAACCGCAAGCTGGTCAGCATCAGCGAGCTGAAGATGGTCAAGGGCTTCAGTCCGGCGGACGAGGACGAGAAAGCCGATTATGACTTGCTGCTGCCACATGTGACAGCCTTGCCGGAACGGACCAGGATCAATGTCAATACCGCAACCCCGGCGGTGATTGCCTCGATCGGCGAAATGTTTCAGGACAAAGCCGATGAGGTCTCGCGCTGGACTGACGAGACCTGGGAAAATTATCCCGAATGCGAGGATATTTTTGACCTGGCGGCGCTGGCCAATAAGGTGCAGGAGGATGCGGTCGAAAGCGCTGCTGAAGACAAAGAGCCGTTTGCCAGCGAGAACGAGTTTTTTACCGCAGCCGGGGTCAGCGGAAACCAGGACATTTTACAGGCGCTTGGTGACAAGCTGAGCGTGCAGTCGGATTATTTTCAGATCCGGGTGGATGTGGCGACCGGCGAGGTGCTGCTTACGCAGTTCAGCCTGGTGCGAAGAGACAACAACGGCGCGAACAAGATCATTCAGCGCTCCAGAAGTGTATTTTGACGGATAAACCGTTTTGGCGAAGAACATTATTTTATACATAGCTGACCCCGAAGCCGCACGGGCCTCGTGGTTGATTTGTGACGATCAGGGCACGCCTGTGTCGGCGGCCCGTCACGACACGCTCGAGAACATCGCGCCGCAGATCGAAGGCCGCAAGGTCACCGTGGTAGTGCCGGCCGAGTGGGTCACATTGACAAGCGTAACCGTGCCCGGCAGCACCGCGCGCGCGATCAAAGGCGTTGCCT
>JAGRHW010000400.1 GCA_020444765.1 Gammaproteobacteria bacterium
CGATGCCGTGAGATTCAACAGAAAATCCCTGACGATCTGCTCAAGCTGTCTCGTTTGCGGCATTCTGCACGAATTTGCACCGATCCAGGCGCGAATCACGGATTTCCAGCGCGTCTGCGGCAAGTCGCGCAGTTTCTCCAGCTGCAGACTGTTATCCCGTGCATCCAGGCAATCGGCCAGATCCCTGGCGATCAGCTCATCCAGCATGCCGGCACTTTCCGCGCAATGCGCAGCGCTGCGGGCCAGGGTTTGCCGGTAGGCCGGGAACCGTTTTTCCAGTAAAGGCAAAATCTCGTGACGCAGATAGTTCCTGTCAAAACGGTGCTGCCGGTTGCTTGGATCATCGATCCAGTCCAGCCCCTTGTGGCGGGCGAAGTCTTCCAGCGCGGCGCGCGGCACATCGAGCAACGGCCTGACTAAGAGCCCGGCACCGAGCCGACGGGTTCTCGGCATGGCGGCAAGACCCGCCGGCCCGGCGCCACGCAGCAGTTGCAGCAGAACGGTTTCGGCCTGATCGTCGGCGTGTTGCGCCAGCAACAGCAGATCACCCGGCAGCAAAAGCGATTCGAACAGTGCATAGCGGTGTTGACGCGCTTCGGCCTCGACGCTCTGGCCTTTTTCAGGCCGCAGGTTTGCCTCGAGCACATCGAGCGGGATAGCCAGCCGCCGGCAAAGCGTCCGACAGGCCTCGGCCCATTGTCCGCTCTCGGCCTGCAAACCATGATCGATATGCACGGCCCGCAGCGCTGCCGTCAGCCGTTCGCGAACCGAAGCAGCCAGATGCAACAAAACCCGGGAATCCAGACCGCCGCTGAAGGCAATCAGGATTCGCCGGGTTTGCGGAAACTCATCGGGCAGCCGTTCGATCAGCGACGCATCGAGCGACATCAGACCTCTTTGAACTCGCCATAACTTCGCAAACGTGCGCTGCGCTTCTCGACCAGTTCGTCCCAGCGCAGCTCGCGCAGTTGCGAGAGTTGTTCGACCAGCTCCTCCTTGATGGACGCCGCCATAGCATCGACATCGCGGTGTGCGCCGCCGAGCGGCTCTTCGATAATCCGGTCGACCAGGCCCAGCTTGTCGAGTTTGTCGGAGGTGATGCCCATCGCCTCGGCGGCGACGCTGGCCTGATCGGCACTCTTCCACAGGATCGAGGCGCAACCTTCCGGCGAGATCACCGAATAGGTGCTGTACTGAAGCATCAACAGGCGGTCGCCGACCCCTATCGCCAGTGCGCCGCCGGAACCGCCTTCGCCAATCACGGTGCAAATAATCGGCGTACGCAGATCCGCCATCACGAACAGATTGCGCGCAATCGCCTCACTCTGACCGCGCTCTTCGGCGCCGATCCCCGGATAAGCGCCGGGCGAGTCGATAAACGTCAGCACCGGAATCTGGAACTTCTCCGCCAGACGCATCAGCCGCAAAGCCTTGCGATAGCCTTCCGGCCTCGGCATGCCGAAATTACGTTTGAGTTTTTCCTTGGTATCGCGGCCTTTCTGATGACCGATGACCATCACCGGCAAACCGTCGAGCCGCGCCATGCCGCCGACGATGGCCGCATCATCGGCATAGGCGCGATCGCCGTGTAATTCCTGGAAATCCTCGAAAATGCGTTCGATATAATCGAGCGTATAAGGGCGTAGCGGATGCCGCGCCAGCTGGGCGATCTGCCAGGGCGTCAACTTGCCGAAAATCGACTGGGTCAGCGCATCGCATTTTTTTTCCAGCCTTCCGACTTCTTCGTTGATATTCAGGTCCGCGTCATCGCTGACGTAATGGAGTTCGCGGATTTTTGCCTGCAGCTCGGCGATCGGCTGCTCAAAGTCGAGGAAGTTCGGATTCATGGAAGTAAAATAGTCCCCCCGGACGATTTTTAAAGGTTTTATTGAAAAATTGCCGAAGACAACGCGAAATCGCCGCAGGCGGCGAAATTATACGCGTTTAAGGCCGCCGGGTTAAAACAGATACGGATTTGCCGGAATCGGCTGCAGGATTCACAGCCGAAGAGCAGCCTTTCAGGGCCTGTCAGGCTCTCAGTAAACCAGCTCGACGCAATCCGCGCCCGCCAGCTGATCGAGGCTTTCCAGCAGGCTGAGCTGTGGATTGATTTTCCAGTTCTGGCCGGCACGGATCCTGGCGCTGGCCTCGTCGTTACGGTAATCGATCACAACCGGCGTGCTGCCTTCGCGATAATCGGTCAGCAGCCCGATCAGTTGATCGATATTGTGGATGCCGGGCGTACCGGGCTGCAGGCTTATCCTGAGCGCCCGGGCAAAACGCGCCCGCGCCGCATCGATATCGTAGAGATCCTTGACCCGTACGCGATAGCCGCCGTTGAAATCATCCGGCCCGAGATCGCCATCGACAATCACCACCCGGTCTTTTTGCAGCATATGGACTTTCTGCTCCAGCAGCTCCGGCCCGATCACCGCCTCGACTCGAGCGCTGCCGTCATCAAGAGTGACAAAGGCCATTTTTCCACGACGGGTATTTTTGGTCCGCAAGGCGATATTCAGGCCGGCCAGCAGTACCGGAAGGTCGTTTCTGTAGCGTCGCTGCTCGCCGGAACCGTTGCCGGGCGAACTCGATTCCACCTTGCCGCAGAGTTCATTGATCCGCCCGTGGACGAATTTTTTCAGCTCCGGCAGATACTCCACGATCGGATGGCCGGTCAGATACAGGCCGAGCGCGTCCTTTTCGAAGCCGAGACGTACCGATTCCGGCCATTCCGGCACGAGGTTCCCCATGGCCGGACTCTCGTCCTGAACAACCTCGTCCTCCGGCTGCGCCATGCCGAACAGATCGTTCTGACCGGCCTGTCGATCACGCTGAATCTGCTCGGCGGCCTTGAGCGCTTCCGGCAGGCGGGCCATCAGGCTGGCGCGATTGACGCCGAAGCAGTCCAGCGCGCCGGCCTTGATCAGCGATTCCATGACCCTCTTGTTGACCTTGCCGGAATCGATCCGCCGGCAAAGATCGTCCAGGCTGCTGAAACAGCCTGCCTTATCGCGTTCCTGCAGAATGCTGTTGAGCGCCGACTCGCCAACCCCTTTGATCGCTCCAAGCCCGTAGAGAATACGCCGCTGCTCATCGACACTGAAACGGATTTGCGAGGTGTTGATATCCGGCGGCACGACGTCGATGGCGTTGACCGCGCAGTCATCGATCAGGATGACGACCTTGTCGGTGTTGTCCATATCCGCCGACAGCACCGCCGACATGAACGCTTCCTTGTGATGGCATTTCAGCCAGGCGGTCTGGTAGGACAGCAGCGCATAGGCGGCCGAGTGGGATTTATTGAAACCGTAGCCGGCGAATTTTTCCACCAGATCGAAAATATTGCCGGCCAGATCGGCGTCGATGCCGTTGCCGGTCGCGCCGTCGAGAAACACCGCGCGCTGCTTGGCCATTTCCTCCGGCTTTTTCTTGCCCATCGCGCGCCGCAGCATATCCGCGCCGCCCAGCGTATAGCCGGCCAGCACCTGGGCGATCTGCATGACCTGTTCCTGATAGACAATGATCCCGTAAGTATCCGCCAGCAAGGGTTCTAAAGAAGGATGGTCG
>JAGRHW010000401.1 GCA_020444765.1 Gammaproteobacteria bacterium
CGTTCAGCAAACACTGACGGCCTGAAGCGGAACGGTGCGGGAGCCTGCCCGGTTCCTGCACCTATAGCCATCCTTTGTCCCGCAACAAACCAAAGCTGTTGATTACCGGCGTCAGCGGGTTTCTCGGCTGGAATCTCGCCACGCTTGCCAGGGACGACTGGCAGGTTACAGGCTTGTATCACAGCCGGCCGATTGAAATAGACGGTGTGGATACATTTCCGTGCGATCTTGGCGATCAACAGTCGCTGACGGATCTTTTCGAAAAAATCCGTCCCGACGCGCTTATCCATCTTGCCGCGATTTCATCGCCCAATGTCTGCGAAGAAAACCCGCAGCGCTCGCGACAAATCAATGTCCGGGCCAGTGAAATCCTGGCATCACTTTGCAAACGTCACCAGGTGGCAATGGTGTTTACCTCTTCCAGCCAGGTTTACAGCGGCGATCATCCTCCGTATACGGAACGATCTCCGACGCATCCGCTGAACGCTTACGGGCAGCAGAAGCTCGACGCCGAACAGGCGATCAGATCGGCCTGTCCGACCGCAACGATCTGCCGCGTGCCGCTGATGTACGGCGCCGCACCGGAAGGTGCCACCAGCTCGCTGTATCCGGTGTTGCATGCCCTGCGAAGCGGGCAACCGGGCAAACTCTTTACCGATGAAATCCGCAGCGCGCTCGGCGCACACTCGGCCTCCGAGGGTTTGTTGAACATGCTCACCAGGCCCGGCGAACTTTATCTTCTCGCCGGCGAGGAATCGCTGTCGCGTTATGCGTTCGGCCTGCGCGTCGCAGCTTTTCTGAAACTCGACCACGCGCCATTGATCCCGACCGAACAAGCGGCTTTGACCATGGCTGCCAAAAGGCCGGCCAATCTGACAATGGATTGCAGCAAAGCCCGGTCGGCCGGTTTCCGCCCGCGCTCAATCGAAGAGGAATTAAGCTATGCCTTGTCACTTGGAGCCTGACAACAGCGGCCCAGGCGATTCCGGCAACAGGGATTTTTATCTTTTTGGGTAAACGCCAATGATCCGTTCAGCCAGCCATAAAGACGCGAGCCAGATCGCGGAAATCTACAACCATTACATTGAGCACACCACGATTTCTTTCGAGGAAACCCCGGTCGATACATCGATCATAAGCCAACGCATGGACACGGTTCAGCGCTCCGGTTTACCCTGGCTGGTTATCGAACAGGATGGAGAACTGCGGGGCTACGGCTATCTGTCACCCTGGAAGGAACGCTCGGCCTACCGTTTTTCAGCGGAAGTGTCGGTCTACCTGCAACCGGCGGCGACCGGCCAGGGACTCGGCTCCGCGCTGTTCGATGCACTGCTGAACAAAGAACAATCAGGCTTGCATTTTATTGCCGGAGTCATCGCGCTGCCGAATCCGGCAAGCATCGCCCTGCACGAGAAATTCGGCTTTAAAAAAATCGCTCACCTCAGGGAAGTCGGTTTTAAATTCGGCCAATGGCTGGACGTCGGTTACTGGCAAATCAACCCCGGTTCTTAGTCAAGCGGTTTTACCCGGAACCAGGCTGCGTAAAACGCCGGCACAAAGGTCAGGGTAAGTATCGTCGCGACGAACAGCCCCCCCATGATCGCGAACGCCATCGGTCCCCAGAGTACGCTGGTGCTCAAGGGGATCATCGCCAGGATCGCCGCGGCGGCGGTCAGCATGATCGGCCGGAAGCGACGTACCGCGGATTCGCGAATCGCGATCCAGTCAGGGATTCCCGACTGGCGGTCCTGTTCGATCTGATCCACCAGAATCACCGAATTACGCATGATCATCCCGGCCAGCGCGATCGTGCCAAGCAAGGCGACAAAGCCGAACGGCTGCTGGAAAATCAACAAGCCAAGTGCAACACCTATGATACCGAGCGGCGCCGTCAGCGCGACGATAAAGACTCTGGAAAAACTCTGCAATTGCAACATCAGCAGCGACAACGTAATGCCGATCATCAAAGGATAACCGGCACCGATGGAGGTTTCGGCCTTGGCATTTTCCTCCCAGGCGCCGCCGACTTCGATGCGATAAGCGGGCGGCAGTTGCGAACGGATTTCCTCAAGCTGCGGATTGATCGCCATCGCAACCTCGGGGGCCTGTACGCCGTCGACGATGTCCGCCCTTGCGGTGATCGTCAGTTCACGGCTCCAGCGCCACAAAATCGGTTCCTCGAAAACCTGTTCCACCCGGCCGATCTGCGCCAGCGGGATCGATTCGCCACTCGCGGTACGCAGATTGATCGAACTGACCGCATCGACGCGGTTGCCTTCATCCGCGGGGCCACGCAAATCGATATCGATCAACTGATCATCCTCGCGGAAATGTGCAACCGTGATCCCGGACAACGCGCCCTGCAAACCGTTTGAAATACTTTCCGAGCTTACGCCAAGCGCGCGCGCCTTGGCCTGATCGATCGACACATTCAGAGCCGGCACCCGCTCTCCCCAGTCCACATTGACATCCAAGGTATGCGGGTTTTTACGCATTACGTCGGCCACCTGGTCGGCAATTTTCTTGAGCGTCTGCGCCTCCGGCCCCATAACCCGGAACTGCACCGGATAATTAACCGGCGGCCCCAGTGGCACACGCGAAACCCGGCCGCGCACGCCCGGCATATCGTTGACGAGTGTGCGCAGGCGTTCGACCACCGCTTCTCTTGACGGCAGATCCTTGGTCAACACGATCGTCTGCGAGAAATTCGTGCGAAACAGTTTCTGATCCAGCGACAGGAAAAACCGCGGCGAGCCGTTACCAATGTAACTGACAAAGGTGTTGACGCCTTCATCGTTTGCCAGCGCCTCCTCCAGCACCTTGAGCTGCTGTTCGCTAGAGCTGATCGAAGCGCCCTCCGGTAACCACAATTCAACCATCAGTTCGAGGCGATTCGAAGACGGGAAAAACTGTTTTTCGGTCAGACCCATGCCCATGACACCCAGCACGAATACTGCAACCGTGAGGACGATAACGGTCTTGCGGAAACGAATACAGGCATTGACGACAGCCCGGAAAGCCCGGTAGAAATAGCCTTCATAGACTTCTTCGGCAACGTCTTCTCCTTCGTGGGGATGTAAAAACGCATAGCCGAGAAACGGTGTTACCGTCACTGCCGCCACCCAGGACACCAGCAGCGCGATGGTCACCACCGCGAAAATCGCAAAGGTATATTCACCGGTCGAGGATTTGGCCGTGGCGATCGGCAAAAAGCCGGCGGCCGTAATCAGCGTACCGGTCAGCATCGGCCCCGCGGTATGAGAAAACGTGTAAGTCGCGGCTCTGAATTTGTCCCAGCCTTCTTCCAGCTTGCGCGACATCATTTCAATCGCGATCATCGCGTCGTCGACCAGCAGTCCGAGCGCGATGATCAACGCGCCGGTCGAAATTCGGTGGATGTCTATTTCCAGCAAATTCATGATCAGAAACGTCGCCGCCAGAACAAACGGAATCGTCAGCGCTACGACAAGCCCGGCCCGCAGCCTGAGGGCAAAGAAACTGACCAGCAGCACGATGACCACGGCTTCCAGCAGAACCTTCATAAACTCGCCGACCGACTCCTC
>JAGRHW010000402.1 GCA_020444765.1 Gammaproteobacteria bacterium
TCGTTTCTCTAAGGGCGAAGACATAACCAGTGAGGTCGTTACCTTGCCATAGGGAGTGAGTTTGTCCAGGACGCTTTCGAGATGTGTCATCGACCGCGCTCTGGCTTTGATCAGATAGCTGTCTTCTCCCGTAATACGGTGGCACTCTTCAAACTCGGGAATACTTCTGATAACGCTGACGACACGTTCACAGGAGGCTGTTGATACAGCCATCCGGATAAAGGCGAAAATCGTCAGGCCAAATGCGCTTGCATCCACCTGTGTGTGATAGCCGGTAATAACCCCTTTTGCTTCCATGCGCCGTATCCGCTCGGTCACGGTGGGGCGCGATGCACCGACCTGACGGGCGACTTCAGCCAGGGATAAGCGGGCATCCGCTTGCAAAAGGTTAAGAATTGCTATGTCGCATTCATCAAGCTTAATCATGACTAAGTTTAATATATTTTCCAGGATTGCTTTCCTATCGGAAAATTTTTCCCATAGATCTTTTACAGCCTGGTATTCACGGTACTTTGGCGCATCGCCATAATACCCGCATGAATTCTTAGACAACAGGCACTTTACCGCGTGGCCTGATTCAGGCGTTTTATTTGATAGGGAAGCAGGAGATTTGTCATGATCCCGACAGAAACATTGTTGCTTTTTCTGGCAACCACCTTTGTGGTTGTACTTTCGCCCGGTCCGGCGGCAATCGCTGTAACCGTTGAAGCTGCCTCGAACGGGTACAAAAGATCGGTACTGGTCATAGGCGGCATTGCGGTGGCAAACATTGTTTTCTTCATCCTGTCGGCCACAGGTATCGCGGCACTCATCATCGCGTCGCACACGCTGTTCAACGTAATAAAATGGGTCGGCGTCGTCTATCTTCTTTACCTTGGCGCAGGCGCGATTTTCAGTAAGGCCGGGCCGTTAAGCATCGATCCGTCAAGAAAGGCACGAGGCAGGGCGGTGAAGGTTTTTTTAAGGGGGTTTGTGCTGGAAATCTCCAACCCCAAAGCGCTGTTATATTTTTCAGCCTTGTTACCGCAGTTTATCGATATATCCGCTCCGATTATTCCTCAGCTGGCGGTGCTGTGTTCAATGACTGTCTTTATAGATTTTTTTTGCTATTCGCTTTACGGATATTTGGGAGCCAGATCAATTCGCGTTGGCATAAAGCCGGGTGTGGTTAAATTCGTCAATCGTTCGGCAGGAGGTATGCTGGTTTTCGCGGGCCTGAAAATGGCTTCTGTGGAGAGGTAACAACCAGAAAAACCAGGATCTGCCTGAACGAAAAAGGCTGCACAAGTGCAGCCTTTTCTTTGTCGGTCAATCAGAACCAGACATGCATTTGTGCAAAATACAGGTCGGTGTTTTGCGCGGCGTTTTGTGGAATGCCGTCGGCGATGCGAGTGCCCAAGCGCAGTTGCATTAAGGGTATGGGTGTGTATTCCCAGATCAGGCTGGTGCGGTTGCGCTGGTCTTCGTTGATTTTGTTATCAGGATCGAGAAATTCGTAAGTGACCTTCATATTGTGCCCTTTGATCACTTCCTTGTTGGCTTCAAGAAACAGAATTTCCTGGGTGATGTCTTCGCTGCCGGAGACCTTGTCGGTTACCCAGTCCATTTCCGCCAGCCATTCGATGCTCCACAGGTTGAGGCCGCCGAAGATGTTATACATGGTACGTGAGTTGCCTTCCGCGCCTGGGTTGACGTTACCGCTCATGCCGGTGCGCCATTTTGGGCGGATATACGCAACGCGCAGACTGGCCTGTTTATCCTTGTTGGTTTCGGCACCACCGTTGGTGCCATTGGTAATGGAGAAGCGGGTTGACCAGGGACCTTTGTCATGGCCCAGCATGATGCCGTTGTCCGCGTTGTTGAAGCTCACGCCGGTCGCTTCGCGGATAAACGCCGAGTCATCTTCGAGTCTGAGCCCGTAGGGCAGATAGAATGAACCTGCCTTGACAAACCACTGCTTGTCTTCGGTTTGCGCCATCATCCAGGCTTCGCGGCTGGACATGCCTGGCGCGAAACGCTGGTCGAGATACAGGGTCAGGCGTTCCGGAATCAGTTTCGCTTCGACATAGACCGTCGCGCGGTCCGTGGTAAAAGCCAGTTGGTCTTCTTCATCACCCGGGATCACGCTTGCAGTAGCGCTGCTGCGCAGGTCGCCACCGATGTCGAGATAACGGCTGACGACATCCGTCATCAACGAGGTGCCGGGTTTGGCCGGCATGGCTGTCTGACCGTAAATCTGCCCGAAAGCGGTACGCTTGCCGCCACCGGCCGGGTTAACGTGGCAGGCCAGGCATTTATAGCCGGTCCGTACTGCAAGATAGGGTTCGGCCTGCAGTGCGTTGGTGGTCAGTACAAGCGCCAGGGCGGCTGCGAGTTTGTATAGTGCTTTCATTTTGGCTTCCTCAATTGTCCTTTGCGCCAGCATTGATCCAGTCTATGACGACCTGGATGGTTGCCTCATCCAGATAGGGTCCGAGCAGGGGCATCCGTTCGCCCTTGTAATCACCGTCACCTTCATTGCCGAGATTGACACCTGTCAGTTTGTTGACCAGCAGGCTGCTGTCGGCATCCCCGGCGGCGACCAGAACGCTGTTTTGCATGTCGTACAGAAACGGTCGTCCCACGAGTTGTGAATGGCTTTTGCCGCTTTGCAGATTAAGGCCGCCTGCAGCATAGTTGTCCGAGTGACAGGAGATGCATTTTGTGTCAAAGATCTGCTGCTGAATATTCGTCAGCGTCGGCTCCATCAGCGGCTCGACGCCTGAGCCTGTGTCGCCGGAATCCCCGCTGTCGCCGGTATTGTCACCGCCACCGCTTGAAGGTTCGGGTGCGCCGTCGTTGATCCAGTCACGCACCAGTTGCAATTGATCAGCCGATAACGGTGGCTTGCCGAGCGGCATTTGCACGCCGCCGCCCGCGTTACCCACGAGCTTGTGCATCAGATAACTTGCATCGGCGTTACTTGGTTCCACGAGCAACAGGCCGCTGACCTGATTGCTGGGCTTGTTGACGAGTTTTGCCCAGGATTTGCCCTCGATGAGATTCAGACCCAGCGGAGACGAGGTGCCGTTATGGCAACCGGAGGTCGCGCAATCCGGGGTCAGGATTTCGTCCTGAACGCGGTTGAACAGAGAGCTGGTGGTCGCACCGGTCTCCGGAACCGGTTCGAGGTTGGACTCCTCCGTCAACGGTCGACCGTTTTCATCCAGGTTGAGGCCGCTGCCAGCGTCGCAGGAGACGAGTGCGGCGCCGAGACTCAGTGCGGCCAGTGCATGTATCGTTTTGAAATTCTTTGTCATTGGCGATTCTCCGACATAGTGATTGTTATATCGGTCAAAAGATTGATACACGCAGGGTAAAACCTTATTTATCAGCGGTTTTGCTAACTGGATAAATAAAATCGGGTGTTAGGTACTTGTTTGAATTGATAAAAATCAAATCGAAGCACCGCTGCGGCGGTTAATCGATCCGGGTCGGGCGTGAGAAAAGATGCCTGGTCCGGTCAGGGCGGGGTCGTTCAGCCGGTATTTTTATTGATCCAGCGGATA
>JAGRHW010000403.1 GCA_020444765.1 Gammaproteobacteria bacterium
GTTGATCCTGACACCCTCAGATCAGGCCGGCATGAATCACATCGCCTACAAGGTCGAGAAAGACGGCGACCTCGACGAGTTCCAGAAGAAGATCGAGGACTACGGCATCAAGACGACGATGATGGCCGAGGGCGCGCTCCCGTCCACCGGGCGTATGTTGCAGTTCAGCATGCCCAGTGGCCACGATATGCGCCTGTATGCGGACAAGGAGTATGTCGGCACAGAGGTCGGCACCACCAACCCGGAGCCCTGGCCGGACAACATCACAGGCGCTGGCGTGCACTGGCTCGATCATGCCCTGCTGATGTGCGAGCTGAATCCTGAAAAAGGCATCAACTATGTTGCCGAATCCACCCAGTTTATGATCGATGTGCTGGGCTTTTATCTGGTTGAGCAGGTCATGGTAGGGCCGAACGGGGATATTCAGGCAGCGACCTGGTTGTCCTGCAGCAACACGCCTCACGATATCGCTTTTGTCGGCGGACCCGTTGGCGGTTTGCATCACGTCGCGTTCTTCCTCGATAGTTGGGAGGATGTTCTGAAATCGGCAGATGTGATGTCCAAGAACCGTGTCAAGATCGATGTGACGCCGCAACGTCACGGCATTACCAGGGGTTACACGATTTATTTCTTTGATCCGTCCGGTAACCGTAACGAAACCTTTGGCGGCCTGGGGTATCTGGCTCAGCCCGACAGGCCGGTCACGACCTGGACCGAAGACGAACTGGGCGCCGGGATTTTTTACCACACCCGTGAATTGGTTGAATCCTTTACGACGGTCTATACCTGATAATTTGTGACCAGACCCGCGCCCATTCATGGACGCGGGTCGTAAAATCAGCGATAAATGATGAGGGGGGGAATAATGCAGTCAGTTGGCACTTGTCACGTGTTGGACACGGATGAAAATTTCCATTGCCAGCAGGAAGAGACGCTTCTGAACAGCATGTCGCGTCTTGGCCGCAAGAGTATTCCGGTTGGCTGTAAGGGAGGCGGTTGCGGTGTCTGCAAGGTGCGCATAATCACGGGCCAATACCGCCTGGGAAAAATGAGCCGAGCCCATGTCAGCCTCGAAGAGGAAGCGCAGGGATTTGCGCTGGCCTGTCGTTGTTACCCGAGCAGTGATTTGTCGATCGAAGTCGTCGGACAAATGAAAAACAAGGGGTTCCAGGGGCTTGCCCAATTCACCGGGAAGCCGTCCGCCGGGGAGAAAGCGCACGCCGATGAATAACAGGTTACCGGACCTGTTATTTTCATCTCGAACTGCCGGTCATACCGTGGCGTTGTCGTCGGCCAGCAGCATATGTTCCTTAATAAAGGCCAGTGAAATTTCCGCCGTGCGCAGGATGTGCTGTTTGATTTCTTTGCAGGCCGTGTCGGCGTCGCGTGCCAGGGCTGCATCGTAAATGCGCTGGTGTTCGTCGTGAGGATTGCGCTGCGCCATACTCACGGCCGCCAGGGAAATTGTCCGGTAACGTTTGTGCTGATCGTAAATGATGCGGTAAAAGCGCAACAGCCAGCGCGAACGGCAGGCCGACAGCAATGCCTCGTGAAATTCGCTGTTACGGGCTTCGCGGCGTTCATCCCAGGTCGGGTCGTCCTCGTCTTTGTTGTTTTCGGTCTTGCTGAGCCTGAAGAACGCGGTGACCAGGTTGGCTTCCCAGTCTTCGTCACCGTTGGTGATGCTTTCGTGCAGGGCGCGCAGCTCCAGCATAATGCGCAAATCGGTAATTTCCTTCAGGTCGGCTACCGAAATCGGCGAGACCCGGAAACCGCGCTGCCCTTCATTGTGAACGAATCCGTCGGAGCTGAGACGACTCAAGGCCTCGCGGATCGGTGTGGCGCCGACGCCGTAGATTTTCCTCAGGTGTTCGATGCGCAGCTTGCTGTCCGGTTCGAGATGCCCGTCGACGATATCGTTGCGAATCCGTTGATAGACCGAGTCGGTCAGCGTTTTGGCCGGGGCGGCGTCGGTAAGGGCTTGAGGCATGGGTCTGTCCTGGGTCGATGGATGATCAGTATAGCAAAAAACCGAGAAAACACGGTTTTTGCTTTATATCAACAAAAAATCGATAATTCTATTGATTATCGATTTATTTGTAGTAACCTTCTCGGATAAACAAGCATGGCAGCCGACGAGTATTGCCTGCTTTCTGGCACAGGGGAGAAGAATCATGCAGGAAATCAAGCACTTCATTAATGGCGAATACACCGGCTCGGTATCCGGCCGGACTTTTCAGACCGTCAACCCGGCCACGGGTGAAGCCTTGGCGACGGTTCACGAAGGTGGCAAGGCCGAGGTCGATCATGCAGTTGCCAGTGCCCGCGCGGCGCTCAAGGGAGAATGGGGGCGCATGGCGGTAGCCGATCGTATGGCCTTGCTGCACAAGGTCGCCGATGGCATCAATGCGCGCTTCGAAGAATTCCTCGAAGCCGAATGTCTGGATACCGGCAAGCCCGCGACTCTGGCCCGGCATATCGATATTCCGCGCGGCGCGGCCAATTTTAAAATTTTTGCCGATCTGGTCAAAAACGTCGCCACCGAAAGCTTTCATCTGGACACGCCCGATGGCGCCGGCGCGCTCAACTACGCCACCCGCAAACCCAAAGGTGTGATCGCGGTCGTCAGTCCGTGGAATCTGCCGCTGTTGCTGATGACCTGGAAAGTGGGGCCGGCCCTGGCTTGTGGTAACGCGGTTATCGTCAAGCCATCCGAAGAAACGCCGCGCACCACCTCGTTGCTGGGTGAGGTTATGAACGAAGTCGGCATCCCCAAAGGCGTGTTCAACGTGGTCAACGGCTTCGGCCCGGAGTCCGCCGGCGAATACCTGACCTGCCACCCCGATATCGACGGTATTACCTTTACCGGTGAAACCCGTACCGGCGCCGCTATCCTGCGCGGCAGCGCCGAGCATATCCGCCATGTGTCCTTCGAGCTGGGCGGCAAAAACCCGGCCATCGTGTTTGCCGACGCGGATCTCGACAAAGCCGTTGAAGGCACCATGCGCTCGGTTTTTGCCAACTGCGGTCAGGTTTGTCTGGGCACCGAGCGCGTCTATGTCGAGCGGCCGATTTTCGATGAATTCGTCCAGCGTCTGAAAGAAGGTGCGGAAAGCCTCACCATGGGTGCCTGGAATGACGAAAGAACCAGCATGGGCCCGCTGATCAGTAAAGAGCATCAGGAAAAAGTGCTGTCCTACTACCAAAAAGCCGTTGAAGAAGGCGCCAATGTCGTTACCGGCGGTGGTGTGCCTGATCTGCCGGCACCGCTGAACGGCGGTTATTGGGTGCAGCCGACCATCTGGACCGGGCTTGCAGAAGACAGCAGCACGGTCAAGGAAGAAATTTTCGGCCCCTGCTGCCACGTGTGCCCCTTCGATTCCGAAGAAGAAGTGGTCGCACTGGCCAATGACACACGCTACGGCCTGGCCGCGGCGATCTGGACCGAAAACCTCACCCGCGCACATCGCGTGGCGGATCAGGTCGAGGCCGGCATTGTCTGGGTCAATTCCTGGTTTTTACGCGATTTGCGCACGCC
>JAGRHW010000404.1 GCA_020444765.1 Gammaproteobacteria bacterium
AGGATAGAGCAGGTGATCGGTAATCTCGTTGGCAATGCGATTAAATTCACCCAGGCCGGTGGCCGGATTGATGTCAGCGCGGAACTTGATACGGACGGCAAATGTGTTTGCATCGCCGTTCGCGATAATGGTTGTGGTATTGCCGAAGATAAACTCCAGCATGTATTCGAGCGGTTGTTTCAGATCAATCCGGAGCAAAGTTTTACCTCCGGCGATACAAGTAATGGTGGATTGGGATTAGGGTTAACCATATCGAAAGAGCTTGTAAAACTTCACGGCGGAGAGATAAGCGTCGAGAGTGAAGTGGGGAAAGGCAGTACTTTTTTCATCGTGCTGCCTGTGAAGAGGTGTAAAGAGAAGGACCAATAAGCGTCATAACCTCAGAGGATGAGAGACCATGAAGAAGATTCTAATAGTTGAAGACGACAAGAAAATAGCAAAAGCCCTTCATGTAAGATTTACCGCGCACGGCTATGCTGTAGCCACCACATTTGATGCCGTTATGGCGGCAACTACTGCCCGCAGTTACTCACCGGATTTGATTTTGCTGGATATTGCTTTGCCGGGTGGGGATGGATTCGTGTTGGCCGAGCGCTTTCAGGATATTCAGAATACCGCAGGTGTTCCTTTTGTCTTTATCACGGCAAGCAAGAAGCAGGGCTTGCGGGAACGGGCGATGGGCGTCGGAGCGTCGGGGTTCTTCGAAAAGCCTTTTGATTCCGGCCAGTTGATGGGCGTCGTTAATCAGCTGATCTGATGTCCATGTCTTCGCCGGCGTCCGATGACAGATATCAGGCACTCAAATGTGAGTACGATGAGTTCACCTATACCATTTCTCACGACTTTTCGGCACCTTTGCGTCATATCAAGCAATTCAGTATGTTGTTGCTGGAAAGTCTCGACAATGAAATAAGTGAAGAGGGAAGGCTTTTCTCCGAGCATATCAGGCGATCCGTCGATCGTGCTCAGGGGATGCTCGATGGCTTGCTGGAACTGTCGCGTACTACGACAAATATCAGCGAATTTACCAGATTCGAAGTCAGCGATTTGGTGGAGTCGCTCGGGCATGAGTTTTTAACTGACGCCATTGAGTGGCAAATAAAAAATCTGCCCTGGATTTACGGGGACCGGAAATTACTTGCCATGCTGTTCCGTAACGTGATTGAGAATGCCATAAAATTCCAAAGAAAAAATCATCCACTCCATATTTGCATTAGTGGAGAAACGGCCCAGGAAAACACTTGCTTGTTTGAAATACAGGATAACGGAATCGGTATTGTCTCGGATAATCCGGACAGCGTCTTTACGCCATTTTTCAGACTCAACGCCGACGATGAGTATGCAGGGTTGGGAATGGGTTTGACGATTTGCAGAAAAATCGTCGCTCTTCATGGAGGAAAAATTTGGTGTAAAGGTCAACAGGATCAAGGCAGTACGGTATCATTCGTCCTGCCGCTTGGCCAACCGTCGCATTAATGGTCGGATATGCTCCGGCCGTTTTCAGTGGCTGAATGAGTCTGTGGGGTGAAATGAGAAAAATGTCCAGTAATCCGTTTCAGAATCAAAGCCACTTGAAAGCCGTGATGGATACGGTGCTGGATGGCCTGATTATTATCGATGAAAGAGGTCTTATTCAAAGCTTCAATCCCGCGGCAATAAAAATTTTCGGTTATGAGCTGGATGAAGTGATGGGGCAGAACGTCAAAATGCTTATGCCGTCGTCTTATCGGGATGAGCACGACTCCTATCTGGAAAACTACCATCAAACAGGGACCAAAAAAATCATTGGTATAGGCAGGGAAGTGGAGGCAAAGCGAAAGAACGGCAGCATTTTTCCGCTCTGGCTTGGCATCAATGAAATGTCTATCGATGGCAAACAGATGTTTGTCGGGACGATCCGCGATCTTACCGAGAGGCGGCGGGCCGAACAGGCCTTGAAAGACAGTGAGTCCCAGCTGCGGGCGATCGTCGATCATACCGTCGATGGCCTGATCACGATCGATGAATCAGGCGTGATAGAAACATTCAATGAGTCCTGTGAGCAAATCTTCGGATACTCTGCGACTGAGGTAATCGGTGAAAATGTTAAAATTCTGATGCCCGAGCCTTTTTATAGCGAGCATGATCAGTATCTGAAAAATCACCGCGAGACCGGAGAAAAGAAGATCATTGGTATCGGCCGTGAGGTAAAAGGCAGGCGCAAGGACGGCTCCGTTTTTCCACTGGATTTGTCCGTCAGTGAAATACAGATAAAAAACCGGAAGCTCTATAGCGGTATCCTTCGTGATATAACCGAGCGCAAGAAGGCGGAAGCGAGAATCATGCAGTCAAACCTCGAGCTCGAGCGGTTTGCGGTTATCGCCTCACACGATCTGCAGGAGCCGCTGCGCATGATTTCGAGTTTTACCGAACTGCTGGACAAAGAATACGGTTCGGATATGGACGACGATGCGAGGTTGTATTTGAAGTTTGTCGTCGATGCATCCGTGCGAATGCAGAAACTCGTATCCGACCTGCTGGAATATTCGCGGATCAATTCCCACGAAGCCGACTGCTTGTATTTTGACGCCAATGAGCAGCTCAGCATCGTGCTGAATAATCTTCATGAAGCTATAGTAAAAGACAATATAGTCGTGACCAGCGATGAGTTGCCCGAGATTTATTCCAATCAGATTCAGTTCGGCCGATTATTGCAAAACCTCGTCAGTAACGCCGTTAAGTACAGAGCCGGTAACCGGCAATGCAGGATTCACATCGGCTGCGGCGATGTTGACGGCAGCTGGCAGTTTTTTGTTCGTGATAACGGCATAGGTATAGAAGAGGAATATATTGATCAGATTTTTACGATTTTTCGACGACTACATAACAAAGATGAATACTCAGGGACAGGGATAGGCTTATCCGTATGTAAGAGAATTATTGATATTCTCGGGGGAAAATTATGGGTTGAGTCCGAAAAAGACCAAGGGAGTACTTTTTATTTCACGATTCCTAAACCTTCAGGCAGCGAGGAAAAATAATGACAATCAGCCAGACCCGGCATATCAATATTCTCCTGGTGGAAGACAATGCGGGAGATGTATTACTAACAAAAAAAGCCTTCGAAAAAGCAAAGATCGCCAATACCATTCAGGTGGCCCAGGATGGGGATGTCGCGATGCGCATGCTGCGAAGAGAAGATGAATATGGGGATTTATCGATACCGGATCTGGTGCTGTTGGATATAAATCTGCCGAAAAAAAACGGTCAGCAAGTGCTGGCGGAAATCAAAGGCGACGAGCGTTTAAAGCGTATACCTGTGGTTATCCTCACCAGCTCGAAGGCGGAGCAGGAAATTCTCGCCACCTACAATTTACACGCAAACTGTTTTATCGTTAAACCGATCAGCCTGGATGCCTTTTACGATATCGTCTCTGCCATCGAGCAGTTCTGGTTTAGTATCGTGGTATTGCCGCCGTGCGATGTTCAGGTATAAGCGCCGTCATTCCCGCGCAGGCGGGAATCCAGCAATACAGTTCCCAGGCTAGACTTAT
>JAGRHW010000405.1 GCA_020444765.1 Gammaproteobacteria bacterium
CAAAACAAAATATATCCAGACCAATCAAGCTTTATTTTAGATCTGCGTTGGCACAATATAATACACGCTATAGATGTTTAGATGCCTTAGCCCTTGTAAAACGGTGTGTTTTTATTTAGATTCTTAATATAACGGTGGGCGTTCGCCTCCGCCTCATTAAACTGCTCTGGTTTATGTCTAACGTGCGTTGTTTTTAATATGCGTTTAAAATTTTTATCGCTTCTCAGTGGGGCATGCCTTATGGCTGTGCCAAGCGCGTCTTTAGCAGAAACGCTAGAGCAGGCTGTGTCTATCACACTTTCACAGCATCCGCAGGTGGAAAGCGCGCAGGCTGCTTTTGGCCGTTCCAGGCAAGAGCAAAAGGAAGAATTCTCCGCTTATTTTCCTGAGTTAAACGTTACAGCCACAGGTGGACGGATTTACGGTGATAATAGTACCTCTCGGGGCTTAAGCGTAACACGCGGTACGGGTTATTCTTACTTGTGGGAAGGCTCTGTTTCTGCGCGCCAAAAGATTTTTGACGGCATGGAAACCCGTAACCGCGTCGGCGCTGCGCGATCTCAGGTTAAAGCCGCTGAACTGGCGCTGATTGATGTGCGCGAAAATCTGGCCTATCAGGCGATAGCGGTTGCCAGTGCCGGCGGACCCGGGCGCTTTGGTACGGTTGCCATCAGAATGACCGGCGACCTCGTTGCGGTCAAGGACTGGGCCAACCGCGGCGTTTGCGGCGGTCTGGCCGGCCTGTTTGGCCTGGCCGGTGGTTTTACGGCCGCGTGGCTGGCGGCCGCCCAGATTGGTTTGCTGGCTGTGGCGGCGGGCCCCTTGCTTGGTCTGGTTCTGTTTGCTGTTCTGTATCCGCTACTGGTCAGAATGATCCGTTACCGGCGGCGCAGTAAAGGGCGTTTGTCGGCGAGGATCGGCGATCTGTTACTCAATGCACAATCCAGTGCCGCGTATGGCGCGGAAAGACGCGCGGTCAAGCCCGTCGTCAAGGCCGGTGACGAGGTGCTGCGTGATACCTGCCGGGAGACTGCGCTGTCGACCATCTTACGGCTGCCCGCGCTGATGACCCTGCCTTTGGGGATGGCGATTGGCGTGATGCTGGAAGTCTACGGCCATTCGCCGGCAGACGGGACGGCCGGTTGGGCAGCCCTGCTGTTTGCTTTGAGCTTAACGGCGCTGGCTTTGGGTTTGCTGGGAGAAGCGGTGATTCAGTTTGCCGAGCGGCAAATCGGCATGGCGAGGCTGCGTGAACTGATGACCCAGGCACGGATCGAAAAGCCGGCCGCGCCAAAAGGTTATCAACGCTTACCGCCGGGACCTGCCCTGGAGCTGCATTATGACGGCCGACGGCTGATCAGGGCAGGTGAGTTTGTCAACTGGCGACACAGCAGCATCGAACCGTTGCTTGGAGATATTCTACGTGGTGCACCGCAAGTCAGCATAGGCGACCATTGCGCCGATGAAATCTACGCTATTGACTGGCCAAGACGCGTGGCTTATGCCGGTCTTCGACGCCCGCTGCCAAGAGGACGGATCGAACAGTTGCTGGCCGCGAGGAAAAATACAACTCCCATTATAATGGCCAAGGCCCTGGAACTTGCCGGTTTGCCGGTAAAGATGCTCGAGTCGCGTGAGATTCTCGACCCCCGTTCACCGTCACTGTCACCGTGGGTACAGGCGCGCCTCAGGCTCGCCAGGGCGCTGGCTCATCGGCCTCGCTTGCTGATTATCGATGATCCGGCACTGTTGATGGACAGAGCGTTGATCGGTCGGATCAAATCCTACTGTGCGGAGTCCTCGGTCAGTCTGGCCCTGGTCGTCGAAGACGGACTGCAAGCCTGCTACGATGCTCTGCTGCTGGAGCCGCATCGCCTGCCTAAGGATAATGGTGCCGTCAACGATGCCAGTTATGCCTGATCATTCGGGTAGTTACTCCTGTCGCACGGTATTCGGTTTTAAAAAGCCCTACTCACAGCCGTTTTCAACAATCGCCTCGATACGCGCCTGGCTGGCCCGTCTGGCGGGCAGGGTGGCGCAGAGGCGGAATGCATGGGTGTCACCGTTTTTCAGGTTTTCGTAGCGGCGCTGGATGTAATGACCGAGTTCCTCCGACCACCACCAGGTTCGCCGTTGCAGGGGACGCATGGTATGGACCGAATAGCGGTCGCAACGGATCGGCAGGGTGCGAAAGTCGGCACCTGCCAGGGCAAGGATTTCGGGCTGGCCGGTCCGGCAGGTCCAGGCTTGTACACTGCGTTGTGGCCGTTCGGCGGATTCGACTTCGGTCAAGACTCGAAAGCGTGCTGTTTGTCCAGGGCTGGGTGGCCACAAACGCTCGATATCGCCGATCACCGTGCGCGTGCCGCTGAGCTGGTCGATACGCCATTCCTGCACCGGTGCCGCGGGGTTGGCTGGACGTGCATATTCGTGTCCGCGGCGCGTGCGCCAGATCCTCACATCGCCTTCGCTGCGTACAAATCGCTCGACCCGGGCATCGGAGTAGATAAAAACCGTACCGGGTTCCGGGCTTGTTGTTTGTGCATTGACTGAATTCGATAAGACGATACCGAACAGGATCGCCAGGCGGGTCATGCTGAAAGGCTTCATGGATTGTGTTCCCGTGCCAGCTGGATAAGACCGTAACCGAAGATAGTATCACGGCCGGGTTCGCCGAGGTCGAGGTACTTCGGCGCCGGTTTTGTCGCGGCGTTACGGGCATCGCTTGCCGTTTTGGCCTGTAGTGCAAACAAGGCCGAGACAACCGGTGTGGCGAAACTGGTCCCGGTAAAAGCGTCATAGTGGCCGTCGCTTTGCGCCGCGCGCAGACGCACACCCGGCGCGGCGTAATCGACATGCGCACCGCGATTGGCGCGGCGGTACGGCCGATTGTTCAAGTCGACCGCGGTCACGCCGGTCACGCTCTGATAGGCGGCCGGATACAAGGGTGGCGCCGCAGGTCCGTCATTGCCGACCGCAGCGACCACCTGATGGCCGCGCTCGGCAAGGCGTTGCAGTACGGTTTCGAGCGCGTCGCTGGGCGGGCCGGCAATCGACAGATTGATGACGCCGACATTCTCGCCGGCCAGCCAGTCCAGCGCCCGGATCATAGCGAAAGCGTTTGTCTGCGGGCGGCCGCTTTTGTCCAGGCTAAAGATATTGGCGGCATAGATTTGCGCGCCGGGAATCAGGCCGGAGTAGTCGGCGGCGGGGTCCTCGCCGACCAGAATGGAAACGACCGCCGTGGCGTGGCTGCGGTCCCGCTGACCCTTATCGGCAAAATCGCGGATGGTGATGGCCTGGTTTTTAAGGCTGACGTGATCCGGGTTCGGCAGGGTATCGATAACGCCGAGCCGGATTCCCCGGCCTGTTCCGGTCGCGCCAAGCTCGACGTCGGTCGGCGAAGGATTTTTGCCGTCGCTTGGCCGCTCGCCTTCCGGTAGATCGTAAATATGGTTGTAATCGAACGCCGCGGGTAAGGCGTCTTCCAGCGCATCGAGCGCATCGAGCGCATCGAGCGCCTCGCGAGGCG
>JAGRHW010000406.1 GCA_020444765.1 Gammaproteobacteria bacterium
TGAATGAAATATTCTGCATCCAACACCACCTGCGAATAAGTCTATCCGGCACACAGAACGCATGATCTGTAAAACCTTAGCCGCCAGCCGGATGGCGATTTATTCCTTAGCTTTTCGTCTTCGCGAGGAAGATCGGCGTGATTTTTGACTTTTTCTCGGTTCCGCCGGTTTGCTGGTACCGACAGGATTGGTCTCCTGGATATCGGTCCACCAACGGCATTTTTCCTGCAAATCCTGGTTGACCGCTGCCCTGAGGCACAAAAAGTCATAGCCGGCCCGAAACCTCGCACCCTCAAGTAAGCGCAAGGCGCGCTTGCCGATATAGCGTTCGAGCCGCGGCTGCATGGCCCAGATTTCCCGCATCGGCAGTGAAAAGCGCTTTGGCAACGAGGTATAAGAGAGCTGTTTTGCGGTCACCTCATCCGCCGCCAGAAGAATAGCCGGCACCGGTGGCTCATCTTCCATGTACACGGCAGCCTTTTCTCGTACCGCAGACCACAGCATCACGGCATACAAAAAGGCCGGCGTGACAGGCTTGCCTGACAGAATACGGGTATCCGTATTACTCAAGGCCCTATAGACGAATT
Source organism: Gammaproteobacteria bacterium (assembly GCA_020444765.1). The sequence continues at coordinate 588 of JAGRHW010000406.1, forward strand.
CCTTAAAATCCTCGTCGCCGCTTTTCAGCTGCCGGTCAGCATCCGGAAACAGATATTGCAAGAGGTCGAATTCACGCAGCAGATTGAGACTTTCAACCGCATGACCGGAATGGAAAATCTTCAGCACTTCCTCAAACAGACGTGCGGGAGGAATATTGCGTAACAAACCGGCCTGCTCGTGAATCGCCGCAGCGGTCCCTGAATCGATGGAAAAACCAAGCTTTGCCGCGAAACGGATCGCTCGCAGGCCACGTACCGGGTCTTCAGCCAGACGCACAAGAGGCTCGCCAATCAAGCGCAGCGTGTGATCATGCAAGTCCTCAAGCGCGCCGACATAATCGATTACCGTGGAATCGTCCCAGGAATAATACAAGGCGTTTACGGAGAAGTCGCGCCGCAGGGCATCCTCTTCCACAGAGCCGAAAACGTTATCACGAAGAATCCTGCCATCGGCCTCGACTTCGCCACCCTCGCCCTGCTGATGGTCGGCGCGGAAAGTCGCAACCTCGATCACTTCTCTGCCGAACAGGATATGCGCAAGCCTGAAACGGCGACCGATAAGTCTGCAATTACTGAAAAGTGCCATGACCTGCTCCGGGCTGGCATTCGTGGAAATATCGAAATCCTTGGGTTGCATTTCCAGCAAAAGATCACGCACACCACCACCGACAAGGTAAGCCTCAAAGCCTGCCTCAGCCAGTTTTTCGAGAACTTTTAAAGCATTCCCGCTAATCTTCTGTACATCTATTTTGTGCACAGATTGAGGAACAACGTTTACCTTGTTCAGAATCCCGTTCTCATCGATTGTTAACTCAAGTTGACTTTTCATGAGGGAGTTGCACCCGGATAGCGCATAACGGGTGCCACGCTAGCTCAAAACATTAACATGTACTTATACAGCCATCAATTTGGAATCGGTATAAAATTGTATATCGCATGTTCAATAAATTAGTCATATGTCCTGACGAAATTTAATAATCGCCCGCCTTTGTTTTTTTGTCGGCTTGCCTGTGCCTCTAAGCCCCTGATCGGCAAGACGTATTTCGCGTAATTGTAAAGCCAGCTCTTGCCGATTCCGGATACTTTATCCTGACTCCTCGTAAAGCAAAGCCGCCTCACTGGCCGGCCGGCGTTGTGCGTTTAATCCCTTTACTACAACCTCATAAACGAATTCCCCGCGCCGGATATGCAACTGTGAACCAGGGCTTAACAATTTTGAGGGCTTTACACGCTGCCCTTCGAGACAAACCTTTCCACTGCTGACAGCGTCCGCCGCCAGACCCCGGGTTTTAAAAAAACGCGCCGCCCAAAGCCATTTGTCGATTCTTTGCGACTCATTATTGCTGTCCGCGGTTTTTTTTCTAGTGCCACTCATCTTCGCCTCTTTGCAGATCGGGCTGAAACGTCAGCAGATATCTCCGGTAATCCGCCGCATCGTCCACATCCCACAGGCAACCATGAATCACACTTTGCCAACCCAAGCGCTCGGCAGCGTCCAGTGTTTGCCGCAGCACGGTTTCAGTACCCCAATCCTTATCGTCAAAAAATGTATCATGATAAGAACAGCTGCCTATCGCCACGTATCCACCGTCTTCGGCTGCGATAAGGTTCAGAGAGCTTTCTTTCAGAGCGCTTTCCATCTCCAGAATATATTGCAAGCCAAGTGCCGGACAGTCCGTGCCAATCAGAATGACTTTCTTGTAGCGAGCCAGACCGGAGCGGAAGGCAGCCGCCATTCGCTGCCCCAGATCACCACCCTCCTGAAGCCTGAAACCCAGAGCGGGAAAGGCCTCCAGCATACTCCGGTAAAAGGGTTCAGCGGCTGGCCGATCGCCCCAGAGTTCAACCTCGAAGCTGGCTGGCAAGCTTGTAAATTTTTCGACACACTCGAGAACCAGGCTTGCATGAAACCTCGACGCTTCCTCCGGCGTCAAAACGGAATGCAAGCGGGTTTTCACCTGTCCGGCCACCGGATATTTTGCAAAGATTTGTAACACGGCAGAAGCGGTTTCAGTGTTTTGCATAGTACCAGCGATGTAGTATTTCAGGTCTGAGCCCAAAAAAATAAGCCAAGCGTAACCACCACATCAGGACAATAGTCCTGAAAACTCCGTTTGATTCCCAACGCCGGCTGGATGCTGTTATTTTTTGCCCGCAGCAAACCGGCTTGCGTTTTTTTTTGAGCAACTTGCTGATGGCCACATCCTCCATCAAAGGAATGACCGGGAAACCGCCACAGGATTCAAAAAGCGTCCGGCTGACAAAAATTGCCTGATCACCGGTTGCAATACCGGTGATTCTTGAACGCAGATTCATAAACATAGCAATCAAACGAAAGATGAGTGAGGAATTTCGAAACTGTATATCGAAACGCCCCCATAGCGTTGCCAAATGGCGACAAGCCGTATCGATAATGAGCCGATCAGCACATGCCGGCAAGCGCGAATCGGCATGAATGAACCAAAACAGGTCGTGTCTTGCCACCGCGGCGCCGACATTCATTTGCAAGGCACGACCCGCCTCACCGCAAATAACATCATCGGTAATCGATCTGGCAGTCTCGACGCTGGCATCTCTACTGCCACCATCGACAATAATGATTTGATGTCCCCGCGCCTTCAGGGCTTGCAGATCGACAGCCAGTGACGACAGCGCCTCGGCATCGTTCAATACGGGGATTATAATACTAATCCGGCTTGGCATTTCAGATTCAGCCAAGCGCTCCACCACAACTTGACCCCTGCCCCGCGGTACAACCATAACAATGGTCGGCAATCGCAATCGACTCGCCGGCTATCGGATCGGCGTTCAGTTCGCTGATATGCCGAGGTCCTTTTCCACCTGCCGGCATATTCAACATCTGGTTGAAATCGCAGTCATACACATAGCCCCGATAATCCACGCTGAGCGTGTTGCGGCACATCACCGAAGCCAGGT
>JAGRHW010000407.1 GCA_020444765.1 Gammaproteobacteria bacterium
TCAAGGTACCGGTCATCAGATAGATCAGGCCTACACCGATCAGGTAAAAGGTCGCGCCGATCGTCCCCATAATCAGGTATTTGAAAACCGCCGGTAAAGCCCGTCTGTCGGTTCCGCCGGCAACCAGCACATAGCTCGCCAGAGACGATATCTCCATAAACACAAAAATATTGAAGGCGTCGGCAGCAACCAGAATACCGTTCAGCCCGGCCAGTACGAGCAGCCAGGCGGCAAAAAAAAGCGGCTGTCTTTCAGGGCTTATATCCTTGTCGAGACTGCGCCGCCCGGCAAGCAAGGCCACACTCGATGCGCCCGAGACGATCAATAACAACAAGGCGCTGAAGGCGTCGACGGCCAGTGAGATTCCGTAAGGCGCCGGCCAGGAACCGACATCGTAGCTGAAGCTCAGCCCGTCGTTGACGCCAAGAGCCAGCGATACGGCGAGAGCAAACGTCAGCAGGCTGCCTGCAGTTGCCGCAGCCCAGGCGAGCCCACGAGGTTGCAGCAGCGCGACCAGCGGCGCCAGAAGCATCGGCACAACGACTTGTAATACCGGCAGATGTAATGCAAGTCCGTTCACTGCAGGTCCTTATCCTGGATTTCGCCTTCTTCGGTGCTGCCGTACTCCTCCTTGATCCTTACAACGATGGCGAGACCGAGCGCGGTTGTGGAAATTCCGACAACGATGGCGGTCAGGATCAGGACCTGTGGTAACGGATTAGAATAGATCTGCCCGGCGATGTCTTTTTGCAGGATTGGCGCTGTGCCGCCGTCTACCTTGCTCATGGTGATGTACAGGAGAAACACGGCGGACTGAAAAATCGACAGACCGATAAGCTTTTTTATAAGGTTGAGCTTGGCGATAACCGCGTAGAAGCCGGTCATCAGCAAAACCGCGAACATCCAGTAATGATACAGTCCGAACAGTTCCATCAGTTTTTTCCGCGATCAGCAAAGGCATGAAAAATACTCAGCAAAACACCGGTAACGGTTATGCCGACGCCCGCCTCGATCAACAGAATTCCAATATGTTGTCCACTGACCGGATTGGCGGCCAGGGTCGAATAATCGAGAAAGGTTCCACCCATGAGTATCCCGGCCACACCAACCAGGCCATAGATCAGTGCGCCGCTTGCAGCGAGATATAAAAGCACCCGGCGGGACAAAACCCGTAACGCTTGTTTTTCCCCTTCAAGCAGGGCATAGAGAATAACCGATGTGGCGACAAGTGCGCCGGCCTGAAAACCTCCACCAGGACCGTAGTCTCCGTGAAACTGCACATAAAGCCCGAACAGCAGAATAAACGGAATCAGTAACCGGCCGACGACACGGGGAATAAGATAATGGCGGAGCCCCTGATTGCTTTTCGAGGCATTTTTTACCGCGTCGACGGACCTGCCGGTGCGGGCTCCAAAAATAAACAGGACGCCGATTCCTGCGGTAAAGACGACGAAGACCTCCCCAAAGGTGTCATAACCACGAAAGCTGCCGAGTACCGCGGTGACCGCGTTTGGCACATCGATTAGCTGCGGCGTCATCTCCAGATACCAGGGTGCTATATGCAGATGCGCCGGCGAATTCGGATCGCCAAAACGAGGTTTGTCGAAAGTCGCATAGATAATGATCAGAGCTGTCGTCACGACGACCATCAGGGCAGGAATATTCGCCCGACCGGGCCGCTCGCGCTCAACGGTCAGTGCCAGGGCGCCAAGAAAAAGCACGGTCGATATGCCGGCACCTATAGCCGCTTCCGTCAAAGCGACATCAGGTGCATCCAGTATGAAAAAATTGGCTGCCAGCATCAGGCTGAAAATACCGGTCAACATCACCGCGACGAACAGGTTGTCGGTATGGATGATCGCCACTGCGGTTATCACCAGCAGGGTCAACAGAAAAACGCCGAATAGTAGTGTCACCGCATGTCTTCTCCGACCCAGGGCACGGCTTCTCCAGGCCTGACCCCCGCCAGCAGGGCCGCACTTGCCAACGCATTGGAGGAAGTCGGGCTGGTGAGTAACAAAAACAGCAGTATGGCAATCAGCTTTATCGTGGCAAGTGACATTCCGGCCTGCAGAGTGATGCCGAAGAGAATCAGTGTCGCGCCCATGCTGTCCGTCAGGCTGGCTGCGTGCATGCGGGTATACAGGTCCGGCATGCGCAAGGCGCCGAGTCCGCCGGTAAACACGAAGAGCCCGCCAAGGGTGAGAAGAATCCAGCTAAGGCCGTCCAGCACAAGGTTTATCATGTCACTCCTTTTCCACAGCGTTTATGGAGTCACGTTGAGAGCGGTTTCGGAAGAATTCAAGTACCGCCAGCGTACCGATAAAATTGATTAGCGCGTAGGCGAGGGCCAGGTCAAGAAAATCCGGCCGCCCATATAAAAATGCTATCAGTGAAAATAGTAAAACGGTTTTGGTGCCAAACATGTTAACCGCAAGAACCCGGTCATACAGACTTGGCCCCATGATCGCGCGTGCAAGTGCAAGAGCCATGGTTGCAATAGTGGCAATAGAAACAACATAGTACATTTCTAGTTTCCTTTGCGGATTTGCGATACTCGCCTGGCCATTTCTCCGGCCATCAGGTCATCAGCGCCTTCACGGGTCAGGCTGTGAACTTTTATTACGCCGTTGTGCAAGTCCATGGTCAGTGTTCCGGGGGTCAGGGTAATCGAGTTGGCGAGCAGTACCTGGTCGGCCGGATGGTCGGTGTCGGCTTTTATTTCAAAAATGCGCGGGCTGATCGGCAGAGCGGGGTGGAGCACCACGCGCGCGACCTGCAGACTGGACTTAACCACCTCAACCGCCAACCAGAACCAGTACGTGATGAACCGGAAATTAAATCTCAGGGACAGCAGTTCGTTGTTAAAAAAATCCATGCGCCATGCAACGAATAACGTCAGCAGGCATGAAAACAACCCCAGCGTCAGAAGCAGGGGTTTGAATAGTCCGGACCACAGCAGCCATGAAGCGACCAGCAGCCCTGCAAGCCAGACGATCCGAATCGGACTGTTTAGCGGTTTATTGGTGGAAGACATCGTTGCAAAACGTCTAGTCGGCTTCGCACGGATATTTTTCTCTCAGTGTCTGATAAACAGCGCCACGGGCGGTCAGACGTTCATTGATGTTTTCCCGTTCGATCAGATCGCTGATGACCGTCTCGGCAACTTCCTTGAGCGCCACAGGGGCGCCGAGACAGAACTCCGCGTAATAAGATGAGCCGTAACGCTGGATACGACTACCGATCCGGGTTCGCATCGCGCGCTGGGACAGGTTTTCCTCAACCTCAAGTTCGGAGGCAACGTTTTCGATAACCCGTTCGTCTGTCGCTATGGCACCGTCGATGAAGCCCTGGATATAACGTACGCAAAAGGTGGCGTCATTTCCGGTCGGATCATCCGGGTAGTGTCGGCAATGAGAGGCGAGTTCATCAGCGGAGAGTGTTTCAACAGCGTTGACTTGCCCGGTCAGCAGCAGAAGAAAAAACCCCGAAATCCAGACGAGAGACTGTCTTGTCAACAT
>JAGRHW010000408.1 GCA_020444765.1 Gammaproteobacteria bacterium
CGGCCCGCAGGGCTTCGATCAGATCGCGTTCGTCGCTGCTGGTGGTCAGGATGACGATCGGCATCTGCATGCCGTGTTCCAGCAGTTGTTTCAGCACGGTGATGCCGTCGGTGTTCGGCATACGCATATCGAGCAGGACGATATCCGGCTTGTGCTCTTCGGCCAGCGCAAGTCCCTCATTGCCATTACCGGTTGCGGCGACGACCTCGATATTCCGGCGTCTCAGCAAACCTTGCAGCCCTTCACGGAAAAGAGTGTGATCGTCGATTACTAGAACTCTGAGATTCATACTGTTGACTCTGGTTATTTGCCGGCCAATGTTTGTATATTGGTGCAAGAGATCTTTTTTTGAGGATAGCTGAATTTCAAGACGACGCGCGTACCTTCACCGGGTTCGCTGTCGACAATCAACTCGCCGCCAATTTTTTGTGCGCGCTCGCGCATAATGCCAAGGCCGATGTGTTCTCCCGGATGGTTGGAGGTTGCAGGCTTGTCGAAACCGACACCATCGTCTTCCACCAGGACAGTGAATTCACCTTCATGGTCACTGCGTAATAATATGCGAACTGTATGGGCTTCGCTATGTTTGCGGATATTTGCCAGTGTTTCCTGAATGATCCGCAGGACCTGAATTTCCATATTGCCCGGTAAAGTGACTTCGGGCCACTCCTGTTGCAGAAATATTGAAATCTCGGTTTCCTCCTGAAAGCGCCGGACAATCTGTTTGAGAGCAACCATGACCCCGCGTTTGTCGATCGGTGCGCGGAAATGGGTAATCAGTTCACGTAGCTCGGTGTTGGCCTCGTCAATGGTATTTTCGATGCGTTCGAGCTGTTGCCAGAGTGATTGCTTGTCGTCGCTTTCGACGGTTTCGTCGAGTACCCGGATCTGAAATCGCAGACTGACCAGGGTTTGGGCGAGCGAATCATGCAGTTCATGCGACAGGTGTTCGCGCTCTTCCATGATATTAAGACGGTGTGCTTCCGCGTCGAGACGGGTTTTCTCGATCGCCATGCCGCAATGCTGGCCGATACTCAGCAACAGGGTTTTCATCTCCTTGCGGTTACCGAGATTGCGCATATCTATAAACAGATTGAATAGCCCCAGAATGCGGTTCCGGTAAGCAAGCGGTACGGAAACGATACCAACGTGTTGACGCTGATTATTGCCCGGCATGTCGGTCAAATCCCAGTCGACGGCTTCATCCCAGACCACCTTGCCGTTGAGGATGGCCTCGCCACGTGGATATTCATGCACCAGCAGCAGGTGTTCGTCGAGTTTGTGGAATTTTTCCAGGCCATAGGACTTGACCAGTCGAAAATGGTTGTCCTCGAACAGGCGGACGGTGGCCGCTTCGGCATTCGCCACGTTACAAATGGTTTGCAGAAATTTGCTGAGCAGATCGTCCATATTGCCCGAATAATTGATACTGGCCGACAGGTCGTAAAGTATTTGCAGCGAACGGGTCTTGGAGGTGATGTGCTTGGTGTGTTCCTGTAGCTGGTTTTCGGCGTCTTCGGAAAGCTTCAGCAACATGATGCCGATCATGTTCAGGTCTTCGGCAAGATCGGCAAACTCGGCGTCCTTGACCACCGGAATCTGCGCGTGCAGAAAACCGCCACGCATCAGATGCACCCAGTGGCGGAGATGCATCAACGGCAATAGAAAATCGCGTTGAAAGAAATAAACCACCAGGCCCAGTGCGGCAACACCGGTGGAAATCAGAATCACCTGCAGCGATCTGACCAGCGCCGGGTGAAAATCGTGCGGAATCAGAAAGCTTGCCAGCAGTAGCAGAAAAACCGCGGCTATGGCGCTGAGATAGATAAAAATACGTGTTCTGGCGCCGCAACTGAAGCTCGAGTTTCTATCCGCCAGCGAATTATGAAACCAAAGCCGCTTAAACCGTCCCAGAAACTTTGCATGGCCCGGTTTACTCAGCGCTGGATTATCAGTCATTTCTATGGCCCATAGTCATACCTTTTAACTCACAAAACGGCCGGCTATGACATATGTCATGAATCCCGATCATTCAACAAGTAATACTTGCGAATTGTCAAATCAGGATATCACATTAGAAATTTCTTTGACGAATCAACCTCGTGAAAGTGGCCATGATTTTTGAAAGATGCGGAACGCTAGTCTGTATCAGGCCTGTTCCAGCTCGATCAGGGTGCCGTTGAAATCCTTGGGATGCAAAAACAGCACGGGTTTTCCGTGTGCCCCGGTTTTTGGTTCACCGCTGCCGAGGATACGCGCACCGGCAGCCACGAGCTTGTCACGTGAGGCCAGGATATCATCCCCTTCATAGCAGAGATGATGAATACCGCCGTCCTGGTGCCGTTCGACAAAACCGGCGATGGGCGAGTCGTCGCCCAGCGCCTGAAGCAGCTCGATTTTGGTGTTCGGCAACTCGACAAACACGGTTGTGACGCCGTGTTCGGGTAAGTCCACCGGTTCCGAGACGGTTGCGCCGAGCGTGTCACGGTAAGCGGCACTGGCTTTCTGGATATCGGGTACGGCGATGGCGACGTGGTTGAGTTTTCCTATCATGAGGCTTGTCCGAATTCGATGATGATTTGATCGATTGCCAGGCTGTCGCCGGCGGCGGCTTTGATCGACTCCACGACGCCGTCTTGCGCGGCGGTCAATACGTTTTCCATTTTCATGGCTTCGACGACCGCCAGTTCCTGGCCCGCCTTGACCTGTTCGCCTTCGCTGACGGACACCTTGACCAGCAGTCCAGGCATCGGCGAGAGCAGGAATCTGGACATATCGGGCGGCACCTTGACCGGCATCAGGCGGTTCAATTCCGCCACCCGCGGTCGCATGACCCGGGCGATACCGACGCAGCCGCGGTGTGTGAGTTTCCAGTTGATTCCCAGCCGGTCGGCCTGAATGGTGAAGTGACTGCCGTCGAGTTTGCCGTCCAGCCTGATTTTGCCGGCATTGGCCGACAAGCTGATGTCCAGTGCCGTATCGCCTATCGTAATCGTCGAGCCTTCCGGTTTTTGTTCGATACGGACTTCATAGTCCTTGCCATTGAGGTCAACCACATACTCGCTTTGGTTTAACTCCCGGTCACCGGCATGCAGGGTGGCCGCAAAACGGTCATCCCTGAACTGCAGTTCAGTGGCCACGGCGACCATCAGCAAGGGGGCTTCCGGCTCCTGCGAAATGCTTTCAAAGCCATCGGCAAAATAATCATCGATAAAGCCGGTGGTCAGATTACCGGCAATAAACTCCGGATGTTTGAGCAGGGCCGACAGAAAAGGGATATTTTGTTGGATACCACGGATTACATAGCCGTCGAGTGCGTCTTGCATGGTGTCTATGGCCTGTTGCCGGTCCTTGCCCCAGCTTACCAGCTTGGCGATCATCGGATCATAGAACATGCTGATTTCGCTGCCTTCGACAACACCTGTGTCGATGCGCACGGACGCCGATTGCTCCGGGGTTATGCAACGGGTCAGGCGGCCGGTGGAGGGCATGAAGTTGCGCTCCGGGTCCTCGGCA
>JAGRHW010000409.1 GCA_020444765.1 Gammaproteobacteria bacterium
CGCCCGGACGCTCAGCATGGCGCGCGACATCGCGCTGAAAAACGGCGTGCGCTACGCCTATACCGGCAATCTGCATGACGAACACGGTGAAAGCACGTATTGTCATGCCTGCGGCACCCGGCTGATCGGCCGTGACTGGTACACCATGACCGAGTGGAATCTGCAAAACGGCTGCTGCCCGGCTTGCGGCACGGCCTGCGCGGGCGTCTTCGAGAACGAACCGGGTCACTGGGGCGCCAAACGGCAAGCGGTTCGAATCGCGGCCGCCTGAAATTTCTCAACGCTAGACTTTTTGCAAACGTCCAACAGGAGTCATACACCATGAAGTCAAAACTCGAACAGGAAGAATACCTCTATCGCCGGGCCATCGACATCATCGAGTCGGTCGATACCGACCCGGAAAAGGAAGAGCTGCTGTTTCAGGAAGTCTGGGTGCCACTGGCCGCCTTGTACAAGGACAAGCTCGTAACAGCCGAAGAGACGTGATGTCGCCTGCGGCCGCTCGAGCCGTCAGGCTGACATCGGCATGGCCACGCCGATCATGGCGAACAGCCCGCCGCAGGTTTTGTTGAATTTTTTACCGTAATGGCGCAGCCACGGTCGGATCCGGTCCGCCAGACGCGCCAGTAAATATTCAACGACAAACTCTATGACCACAAAGGTCACCACCATGACTAGCAATTGTGGCAGCAGTTCTCTCTCGCCGCTCAGAAACTGTGGCAGGAATGCTGCGAAAAACAGTATTGCCTTGGGATTCGACAAGGCCGAGAACGCGCCCTGCCGGAACAGCTTGAAGCCACTGGCCTGCGGACGCTTGTGTTCCGCCGCCAGATGCAGCGCCGGCGAACGCCAGATTTGTATGCCCAGCCAGATCAGATAAACACCGCCGACCACCTTGAGCGCGATCAGCGCATCGGGCGCGGCTTTCAGCAAGGCGCCGATACCGAACATCGTCAGGACGATCAAAATCGTAAAGCCGCTCATCCCGCCGGCTATGGTAAACAAAGTCCGTCTGTGTCCGTACAGGGCGCCGTGTGTCAGCGCCAGCAGGGTGTTCGGGCCCGGCGTCAGCGACAAAACGATGGCCGCCGGCAGATAAAGCAGCCAGAGATGCATTTCCATGGGGATGTCCGGTTTGCGTGAGGTTATCCAAGACTTCGCATCTTAACCAAGGAAAGTGGCGGAATAAAGTACCCGATGGATCAGAGCCGAACCGGTTCGGCTCAGCGCATATAACCCAGGGCGTTGAATTCCGCACGCAACGTTCTGGTCTCGTCGGCCAGTTCCTGCGGCCGGTCGGAGCTCAGCGCGTGTTTGACCAGAAAGGCGATCTCGGCGATGCGATCGGTGGTGACGCCCCAGCGTACCAGTTCCGGCGTGCCGAACCGCAAGCCGTTCATATCGCCTTGAACCGGGTCGAGCGGCAAGCCGATACCACTCGCCAGAAAACCCGCCTGCCGGAGTTTTTTGGCCGCCGCCTGCCCGCCGCCGAAACCGGCCGCTTCGAGCGCGAACTGGTGCGAGCGGGTAAAGCCTCTGGCTTTGGCGAACACCGGCAAACCCGCTCTGTCGAGTTCGACAGCAAAGGCTTTAGCGACATCGATCATCTCTGCGGCGTAGGCCTTGCCGAACTCACGCCAGTCGAGCATGGTGATCGCCAAGGCTGCGGACTTCGCGGCATCGAAATTGGCCGTCATGCCGGGAAACGCGATGGCGTCCAGCCGTTCGGCGAGTTCGGCATCGTTGCTGACGATCAGACCACCGGCCGGACCGCCGAGGCTTTTGTAGGTGCTCATCGTCATCAGATGCGCACCTTCCTGCAGAGGATTTTTCCAGGCTTGACCGGCAATGATGCCGCATTGATGCGCCGCATCGAACAGCACCCTGGCGCCAACCTCGTCGGCGATTTCCCGGACCTGCCGCACCGGATGCTCAAACAGATTCAGACTGCAGCCGATGGTGATCAGTTTCGGCCGCTCTTTTTTCGCCAGATCCCGCAAACCCTCGAGGTCGACCGTATAACCATCGGCATCCACCGGAGCCTCGACGATTCTCAGCCCGTAAAGTCCGGCACAACCGCTCTGGTGATGCGTGACGTGACCGCCGATCGACGCGGGCGGCGCGATAATCGTATCGCCCGGCTTGCAGGTCGCCATAAACCCGTAGAGATTGGCGATCGCACCCGACGGCACGCGTATTTCGGCAAACTCAGCGGCAAAGATCTCGGCGCAAAGCGCCGCCGCGATGACTTCGACCTCCTCGATGGCCTCAAGGCCTGTCTCGTATTTATCGCCCGGATAACCGAGCGACGGACGCGAACCCATGCCGGACGACAACAAGGCTTCCGCCCGCGGATTCATCACATTGGTCGCGGGGTTGAGGTTAAAGCAGTCTTTCTCATGGATTTCACGGTTACGCCAGGCCAGCGTGTCGATGTGATTGGCTATCTCGGAGGAACTCTGCCCGGCCGTCCGTTGTGCTATCGACTGCACGAACGACTCGCAGGATTCCGGAACCCATTTTCTGTGCTTGAGTGACATGCTGCTCTCCTCGCGGTTTGCTGTAATGATGTCTCTGCTCACTTGCCTCCGCAAGTCGTATTTGCTACATATCAACACTGCAATAGCCGCAACCACGCACTCACCGTATGCCAGGATGCACAAGCCTTAGCTCCATTACACCAGAAATTTCCCTATGTCCCAGAACATCCTTGCAAGCTGGCAGTTTTCAACGAAAACGGATAGCCAATCACTTGTTATTCCGGACGGCTGCCGGGATCTGATCATCAAATTATCCCCCGGCCGGAAACCACACTGGTTTATCTCTGCCTTGGATGTAAAAACCCGTCAGGTCGAGATAAACGCCGGTGAATCCATGCAGGGATTTCGCCTGCACCCGGGCACAAGGCTGGACGAGGCCAGACTGCTCAATTCAGTGCAGGAGCAAACCTTTGCAAGGGTTGAAGAAATCCACAACCGGATAGACAATTTCTGCCGCTTGAACCCGACGGTCGCAGAAGCACTTGCAGCCTGCAATACGGAATTACGTAGTGTCTCGCGGATCGCTAAAACATTGGGGCTTAGTCAGAGAAGTCTGCAACGCCTGCTGAGCCGCGAAACCGGCCAATCGCCCGGCTTCTGGATACAACTTGCGCGAGTACGCCAGGCGGCCCGCGCAACACTTGGATATTCAACACTGGTCGACATAGCCGATTTATACGGATTTGCCGATCAGGCGCATATGACGCGGGAATTCAGGCGCTGGCTGAATGTCACGCCCGCAACCCTGCCAGGCAACAAGCAGATCGTAGAGCAATTAATATCACCGGGTTTTGGGTGACCACGCCGAGCGACGCTGGTCGAAATCTATCCTTGCTGCTCCATCGCCGGATTTCCGGGTGTCCTGGCCATGGGAGATTCCATGGAGCACGGCTGATTTCCAGGTAATGATTAAGACTGACTTGGCCGGACGGTCCGCTGCTGGATTCCCGACAAAAGCGCTCGGGAAT
>JAGRHW010000040.1 GCA_020444765.1 Gammaproteobacteria bacterium
CTGGCCGTGTTGCTGGCGGTCGGTCTCAAGCTCGATCCGAAGGAAGTACCCTCGCCGTTTATCGGCAAGCCGACGCCGGCTTTTGACCTGCCGAGACTCTACGTCGAAGGTGAAACCATTGGCCCGAAGGATATGCAGGGCAAAGTCTGGCTGCTGAATGTCTGGGCCTCCTGGTGTGTATCCTGCCGGGCCGAACACGGCGTTATCACACGCCTGATCGATCAGACCAAGATCGAGGTTATCGGCCTTAACTACAAGGATGCCGGCCCGGATGCCAAGCGCTGGCTCGCCCAGTTCGGCAACCCCTATTACGCGGTGGCAGTTGATGCGGAGGGCCGCACCGGCATCGACTGGGGCGTGTATGGCGTGCCGGAAACCTTTTTGATCGACAAGAAAGGCATTATCCGTCTTAAACATATCGGCCCGGTATTCGACACCGATCTCAGCGAGAAACTGATTCCGCTGATCGAGCAATTACGCGCGGAGCCGGCATGAAGGATTTCAAACAGATTTTTTTCCAAACGCTTTTTCTGGTGATTTTGCTTATTACAAGCCCGGCAGGCTATTCCACGATCGAGTTAAAGGAATTCGACTCGCCGGAACAGGAAGCCCTTTACCGCAAGCTGATCGCCGAATTGCGCTGCCTGGTCTGTCAGAATCAGAATCTTGCCGACTCCAACGCGGAGCTTGCGGTGGACCTGCGCCGTCAAACCTACGAAATGATCCGTGACGGGTCCGACAAGCAGCAGGTAATCGATTATATGGTGGAACGCTACGGTGAGTTCGTTTTATACCGCCCGCCTTTTACCGCCTCCACACTGCTGCTGTGGCTCGGCCCGTTTATTATTCTTGTAGCCGGCATCCTGATTCTGATACGGATTATTCGCGGCCGCAAAGCACTGCAACCGCAAACTCTGAGCGCCGACGAACAGGAAAAAGTCCGCGCCCTTTTACGGGAAGAATCCGGCAAGTAATCTCGTCTCCCGAAACATAAATTAACCTGTTACTGCTGCACCTCCGGAACAGACCGGACCGGAAAATCGGAACTACTGATGACTATATTCTGGCTAATCGCCGCAGCGCTGATCCTGATCGCGCTCATACTGATCCTGCCCACCCTGATCCGTTCGAACAAGGCCGAGCCCGCGGTCGACCGGCGTCAGCAAAATATTCTGATCGCCAGGGAGAAACTGGCTGACCTGGAAGCGGAATTTCAGCGCGGCTCGCTGGACCGCCAGGATTACGAACAAATGAAGGGCGAACTCGAGCAAGGTCTGTTCGATGACGTCAGTGAATCGAGCTCAGCTTCGGCCGGGCAGAAAAAACCTGCCTGGTTGAGTGCGGCGCTGCTAACCCTTGCCGTGCCGCTGGCGACAGTATTGATCTACCAGCAACTAGGCGACCCGCAGGCATTCAATCCTCCCGGCGTCATGCCGGCCGGCAATGCCGAAGAGATGCGGGAGCTGATCGACAACCTGGAAGTCCGGCTTGCCGAAGACCCAACCGACATTGATGGCTGGCTGCTGCTCGGCAGAACATACATGGCCGAGGAAAATTACCTCAAGGCGGAAGAAACCTTTACAAAGCTATTGGCACAGGAACCCGATAACCCGGATTTCATGTTGCTCAAGGCCGATGCCATGGCGATGAATGCCGGTGGCCGCATCGAAGGCGAGCCGGAACAGCTGATCCAGGCCGCTCTGGAAATGGATCCGCAAAACTTCAAGGCACTCTGGCTGGTCGGCATGGCGGCCCGCGAAAGAGGCGACAATCAAACCGCTCTCGCACACTGGACCAAATTACAGGGTCTGCTGCCTGAAGGCTCCGAAGACCTCGCCAATCTGAACCAACTGGTCGCACAATTGAACGGCGAAACCGGCAGTCCAGCCCCGCAGGCACCCGACATTGCAAGCATGGTAAAACAGCTGGAAGACAGGCTCGAAGCCGATCCGCAAAACCCGACCGGTTGGCTTATGCTCGGACGCTCATACCTGATCATGCAACGCTTCCCCGAAGCGGTCAGCGCACTCGAAGAAGCCATCAAACAAAACCCAGACGACCCCGTCACCCTGCTGACGCTGGCCGACGCAGACGCCATGAGCAATGGTGGCCGCATGGCCGGCCGACCGGCCGAGCTGGTCGGCAAGGTACTCGCCATGGAACCGGACAATCCAAAGGCCTTGTGGCTGGCGGGTATTGTGGCACGCGAGAGCGGCGATGACGCCAAGGCCGTGGAGCACTGGCAACGCCTGCTGCCTTTGATCAGCAACGATCCGACCTCGACCGAGGAAGTGAAAAACCTTATTAGCCAGGCAGGCGGCACGGTCAAGGAATCTGAAAAAAGCAACCCCGGCATAATGAGCAGCCTGGAAGCAACCATCAGTCTGGCCGATCAATTCGCCGGCCAGGTGCAGCCGGGCGACACGGTATTTATCTACGTCAAGGCCTTTAACGGCCCGCCCATGCCACTCGCCGCGGCCCGCAAACAGGTCAGCCATCTGCCATTGACGATCACGCTCGATGATTCCATGAGCATGATACCCGAGATGAAAATGTCCAATCACGGGCAGCTGATCGTCGGCGCCAGAATTTCCAAAACCGGCCAGGCCATTGCAGCCAGCGGTGATCTGTTTGCCGAACAGGGGCCGGTAAAATCCGGCGACAAGGTTGAGCTGACAATCAATCAGATGGTCAAATAAACCATATCGGAAATCACTGTAACCAGCGTCTGAAATCTTCAGGCAATTGCTGCCGGTCACCTTCAAACGACCAGCCGTTTTTATCCGCCTGATTTCGCAATGAGGAAATACGCTTTTCAGTGAGCGGATGGGTAGCCAGAAACGACGGCGAAAAACTACCGTCGCTGCCCTGGGCTTGCAGAAACACCTCGTATAAATCCAGCGCTCCGCCGAGATGCCCGTAGCGATGATAAACCGCAGCGAGCGCCTCGCTATCGGCTGCAGACTCCATGTCCCGACCGAATTTGAGCTGGGTATACAAACCTGTATTGCCAAGTATGCCAACATCCGTGCTTCCCAGCACGAGTTTCAGACCGGTCTGGATTGCCAGCCCCTGCCCCAGAGAGGCAATCGGATCGCGATGTTTGATATGCGCCAGTTCGTGGGCGATCAACATGGCCAGTGCATTCTCGCTGTCGAGTTCGCGCAACAGACCGTTGTAAAAAATAACATGGCCACCCAGGGTTGCAAATGCGTTGACGACCGGCTCCTCACTGTAATGCACGTGCAGGACAACCTCTTCCGGCATACCGAGATCATCAGCCAGGGTATCAGCAAGTCCCTGCAGATAGGTCTGCATGGATGAGGCCGGACTGTCGAAAATCTCCACACCGGCAGTCAGTGACAATTCCCTGTCAAAAGGAATCAGCATCGCCAGCCAGGCACCGGATTTACCGAGCAGCCATGTCATTAATGCAAGCACGACAACAAGCGCTGCGAACAATTTTAAAAAAATTTTCAGCGGATGCGTCTGGCTTGTATTGATCCCTTCAGGTATGGGTCTGTTGGAATACTTCACGTGCGTGAATCCGGAATCATCGCCGTTCCATAGGCCAAAACCTCGATGGTACCGACACTGTTGCCAACGCCTTTGGAAATCGACGACGTTTCATATTTTACATTGAGGATCAGATCCGCACCCAGAGCATCGGCGGACTCCTTGAGTCGCAGCAACGCTTCTCGCCTGGCGCGATCCAACAGGGTTTCATAAGCGCTTACCTGCCCGCCGAAAAAAAGATGCAGCGCGGCCAGAAAACGTTTGAAATAATCCACCGAAATAACCGTGCAGCCGGTTACCAGAACCTGTCGGTAGAAATCTTCAGGAGGTAGCCTGCTGGACACGGCTGGCAGGCGATTGAGTAAATACTCACGCTCGATGATCGACTTGTAGTGTCGCTTTTCGATGCGCGTGCCACTGAGGTAGGCCACTGCCAGCAACACTATAACCGTTATGATTTCAAACATGGCCTACTCCATGATCACCGCCGTACCGTAAACGTAAATCTCGGCTGCTCCCTGAGTTACGCTTGAAGTGGAAAAACGCACATTGAGAATGGCGTTGGCGCCCAGCGACTCGGCCTGCAGTATCATACGCTGCATGGCCTGTTCGCGGGATTCCTGCAGCAGTTCGGTATAAGCCGTCAACTCGCCGCCAAACACATTCTTGAGCGAAGCCAGCAAATCACGACCGGCATGTTTGGAACGTACCGTACTGCCCTGCACCAGCCCCAGATGCTCGATGACCCTGTTGCCATGAATCAACTCCAGGTTGGAAATCAACATAATCTGTTCTCCTTCAATCAGGTTTGATGTCTGCTGGAAAACGCTGGACCGTCGCAGGAACCCGCCAATTTGTAGCGGGCTCGAGCCGCTCCCTGAGCACCCGAACAGGCGCTTAATAGTAAACAAATTACAAAATCCGGAACACTATTTGCCGGGCTTTCATCATTCTCTTAAAATCAAACGCTTGCCCGGTATTTTATGCCTGTTTCCATAAGGACAAACAACCATTGAGCTATCTTGAACGCGCAAGAATCTGCAACCAGTTTAATCTTGAAAATTACCGCCCTTTCAGAGTCGGCGAGCAGGCTTATGGCTGGGTTCGCAACGATTTCGCGCAAATCCTCCAGGAATGGCCGACGGTTTTTTCCGTCGACAGGCAGCAGATATCTCTGGCAAAGGATCTGACCGCGTATCAGCAACGTTCCGACGCCGTGCATGAGGTCATGAGCGAACTCCATCGTCGCCAGGTCATAGATACCTGGGTTGGTGAGCCCTATCCGGTTACCCGGGATTTCGACAGCGATCCCGTAATGGAAATCGAACGCTCGGCAATTCTGTATTTTGGTCTGCTGGGCTTTGGCATTCACATGAACGGACTGGTTCAGACCGACGACGGCGTGCATGTCTGGGTCGGCACCCGCTCACGCGACAAACCGTTTTACTCGGGCAAGCTCGACCAGATGGTCGCGGGCGGTCAGCCTTTGCGTATCAGCATCGAGGACAACCTGCTCAAGGAATGTCGGGAAGAGGCGAATATCCCGCCGGAACTGGCCGGCAATGCCCAGCCTCGCGGCAGTCTGCGCTATATGATGGAGACCGAACGCGGGCTGGATGTGTCGATGATCTTTCTTTACGACCTCTGGCTGCCCGAGGATTTTGAACCGGAAAATACCGATGGCGAGGTCGAGAGTTTTGCCCTGATTCCGCTTGGGGAACTTGCCCGGCTGACCGACGAAACCGATCTGTTCAAAGACAATTGCAATCTCGTGAACATCGAACTGCTTATTCGCAGCGGTCTGATCACTCAGGCCCATACCGACTTCGATGAACTCAGCCGCTTGATTTACGGAGATGCGCGATAAGAGCTACTGACTGAAAAAAGCCTGCAATCGCAGGCCTTTTTCATTGTTCCAACATGGATATCAGTGTTGCAGTATCTGACTGAGGAACAACTGCGTACGTTCCGACTGAGGATTGTTGAAAAACTCCTCAGGCTCGTTCTCCTCGATAATCTGCCCGGCGTCCATAAAAATCACGCGATTGGCGACGGTTTTCGCAAAACCCATTTCGTGGGTAACGCAGATCATCGTCATGCCTTCTTCGGCGAGTTCGATCATGACATCCAGCACTTCCTTGATCATTTCCGGATCCAGTGCCGAGGTCGGCTCGTCAAACAGCATCACGCGCGGGTTCATGCACAGAGACCTGGCAATCGCCACCCGCTGCTGCTGACCGCCGGAGAGCTGTCCGGGATACTTCGAGGCCTGCTCCGGAATCTTGACCCGCTCCAGAAATTTCATGGCGACTTCATCGGCTTCCTTTTTCGGGATCTTGCGAACCCATAAAGGGGCCAGAGTGCAGTTTTCCAGCACTGTAAGATGCGGGAAGAGATTAAAATGCTGGAAACACATGCCGACTTCACGGCGGATCGCGTCGATGTTTTTGAGATCGTTGGTCAGCTCGATCCCATTGACCAGAATCCGCCCTTCCTGATGCTCCTCGAGCCGGTTGATACAACGTATCATGGTCGATTTGCCCGAGCCGGAAGGACCACAGACAACGATCCGCTCCCCGCGATTGACCGTCAGATTGATATCCCTGAGCACATGAAACTGGCCGTACCACTTATTCATGTTGATGATCTCGATCGCGACTTCGTCACTGACTTCCATACGTTTCGGATCGACTGATTTAAGTTCTTCTGCCATGTTACACCTACCGTTTGTGGCCTGTATGAAGTTTATCTTCCAGATACCGGCTGTAACGTGCCATGCTGTAACAGAATATCCAGAAAACGAGAGCGACGAACACATACCCTGAATAAGGCACGGACTTGATCGACCAGTTCGGATCGGCAATAGCCGATTGAATCATGCCCAGAAAATCCAGCAAGCCGATAATCAACACCAGCGTGGTGTCCTTGAAAAGACCGATAAACGTATTGACGATACCGGGAATAACGATTTTCAAAGCCTGCGGCATGATTACCAGTCGCATGGATTGCCAGTAGCCTAGCCCGAGAGAACTCGCGCCCTCGTACTGCCCCTTGGGTATGGCCTGCAGGCCTCCGCGTACAACCTCCGCCATATAGGCCGCGGAAAACAATGCAACCCCGACAACTGCCCGCAACAACTGGTTAACGGTTACGCCATCCGGCAAAAACAGCGGAAACATAACCGACGCCATAAACAGAACCGTGATCAGGGGAACGCCGCGCCAGAACTCGATAAAGACAATACAGATATTTCGAATGACAGGCATGGTCGAGCGCCGCCCCAGCGCCAGTAATATGCCAAGCGGCAGGGAGGCCACTATGCCGGTCAGGGCGATAACCAGCGTCAGCATAAAACCACCCCACTGGGGTGTTTGCACAACAGGCAAACCCAGCGCCGGCCAGCCGTAAAGCAGAATAAAAGAGATGACCGGGAACACGAACAGCATAAACATGCCAATCAGATTACGCTTCGGGGTCTTCTCGTAGATCAGCAGGGCCAGACCGATAAACAGCATCCATAATACAATATTGACACGCCAGCGCTCGGATCGCTCGTAAAACCCGTAGAGAAACTGTTCCCAGCGTTCGATAATGAACGGCCAGCAGGCAGCATCGACATTGGCCCGGCAGGCATCGGAGCCGCCCGTCCAGTTGGCACTGAAAATCGCCCAGTTCAACAAAGGCGGCACAACCAGATAAATAAGCAGGATGGAGATAATCGTCAGCAGTGTATTGAGCGGACTGTTGAACAAATTATCACGAAGCCAGGCAAGCGGTCCGGTCAGGTTTGTCGGCGCCGGACGCTCTTTGATCATCACGTCGGTATGATAGCCCTTGTGAGTTGTTGAAACAGGATTCGACATGCTTACCTCTCCACCAGTTTCATGCGTGAGTTATACCAGTTCATAAACACCGAAATCAGCAGGCTCAGCGTCAGATACACCGCCAGGGTCATGGCCATGACCTCAACCGCCTGTCCGGTCTGGTTGAGCACGGTTCCAGCGAATACCGATACCAGATCAGGGTAGGCAATCGCGGTGGCCAGGCTCGAGTTTTTCATCAGGTTGAGATACTGACTGGTCAACGGCGGAATAATAACCCGCAAGGCCTGCGGAATGACCACCAGTCTCAACGTCGAACCCGGCCGCAAACCGAGCGCGTAAGCCGCTTCGCGCTGACCATGACTGACGGCCTGTATCCCCGCCCGCACAATCTCCGCGATAAACGCCGCCGTATAAACGACCAGGGCTATCAGCAAGGCGATCAGTTCCGGAATAATAGTGACCCCGCCACGCAGACTGAAGCGATTCATTTCCGCCGGCACCATGGAGATGGGAGAGCCGCTTAACAGATACACCAGCAAGGGCAAGCCGATAATCAAACCAAGCCCCGCCCACAAGACCGGAAATTGCTGCCCGGTCGCGAGCTGTCGCCGATCCGCCCATTTCTTGACTACCCAGGTCAGGACCAGGCCGATAAAGAGGCTGTACCAGACGTACTGGAAAGCCGGACCGGTAACCGGCTCGGCCATGATGATGCCCCGGTTATTGATCGAAAAGTAAACCTGGTCACCGGCAGTGTGCAGTTCACGCGGTCCTGGCAAGGGTTTGAGAACCGCGTGGTACCAGAAGAAAATCTGCAGCAACAAGGGAATATTGCGGAACGTTTCGACATAAACGGTAGCCACTTTCTGCAGCAGCCAGTTATGGGACAGGCGCGCCACGCCCACGATAAACCCGACAATGGTTGCCAGGATAACGCCCAGAACCGCGACCAGAATCGTATTCAGTAACCCGACGATAAAGGTTCGCCCGTAAGAGGAAGCCTCTGAATAAGGGATGAGTGTTTGAATAATGCCGAAACCGGCATTGACACCGAGAAAATCGAAACCGGAAGCCAGACCACGGGCTTTCATATTGGTGGCCGTGTTGTTGATGACTGACCACAGCAGCCACGCAACGACCGCGAAGGCAAGAATTTGAAAGATCAGTGCGCGTTTTTCCGGATCACGCCAGAAGGCGGTTTTCGGTGCAGGAATACTCATCGGGCTGTTACTCGACGCCATGCATGTACTCCTTAGTGCCTGTTAACACGAGTAAATCGGTATGATGTTATTTTTAAATGTAATAGTTATGCCGCCAAAAAAAGAACGCCGATCAGTGATCGGCGTTCCTGTTGGCATTTAGCGCATCGGTGGTGCGTATAGAATACCGCCTTGCGACCAGAGCGCATTGGCACCGCGCTCAAGCTGCAGCGGGGTATCGGGCCCGACATTGCGGTCGTACATTTCGCCATAGTTTCCTACCTTGGCGACAACCGATACACAGAAGTCGGCAGCCAGACCCAGTTTGGGGCCAAGATCGCCTTCCGTGCCGAACATACGCTGGAGGTTGGGATCATTGCTTTTGGCTTTTTCAGCGACGTTCGCCGAGGTAACACCATACTCTTCCGCATTGATCTGGCAGTTCAGCGTCCAGCGAGCGATGTCACCCCATTGATAGTCACCGTGACGAACCAGCGGTCCAAGCGGCTCCTTGGAGATGATTTCCGGCAGAACCACATGCTCATCAGGCTTTGACATTTTGGTCCGTTGCGCTGCCAGACCGGAACGGTCCGTCGTGTAAACATCGCAGCGACCGGCATCGTAAGCCGCGACGACCTCATCGGCTTTTTCAAAAGCGACAACAGTGTAGTTCAGGTTATTGGCACGAAAGTAATCCGCGACATTCAGCTCGGTGGTCGTACCCGTATTGGTGCAGACCGCCGCGCCGTCCAGTTCCTTGGCGCTTGACACGCCAAGCGATTTGCGCACCATGAAACCCTGACCGTCGTAGTAGTTGACACCGATGAACTCACCGAAATCGGTGTCACGACTCATGGTCCAGGTCGTGTTTCGCGGCAGCACGTCGATTTCGCCGGAGGTCAACGCAGTAAAACGCACTTTGGCCGACAAGGGTGTGTATTTGACTTTGGTATCGTCACCAAACACGGCAGCAGCCATGGCCCGGCAAAAATCCACATCCAGACCGGTCCAGTTGCCCTGATCATCGGGATTGGAAAAACCCGGCAAGCCCTGGCTCACGCCACATTGAATAAACCCTTTTTTCTTGACCGCATCCAACGTCTCGTTGGCATGCACAGAAGACGTGAACGCGACTGCCGCTACGACAGCGGGCAGTGCAAACTTTGTAATTTGTTTCATGGACAAACTCCAGGTGTTCAGTTGATTGGCAGGTTTCCGAAGACGAATGCGGCAGAAAAAGCGCAAGGCTGTCTTACGCCGGCACCACGCAAAAAGATCAAATTTTTGCGAAATACAACGTTCGCCTTCATCACCCATAAAAATTAACATACGCTCTTCGGTGTTCCAAGAAGTTTCGCAAGCTGATTTGTCTACCTTTGTTTACACATGAAATCAGGCACTTTAATATTGCGTCGCAGCACCAAAATAATGCATCTATGACCTTTTTCTGACCAGTTGATACTTTATTTACCGGCAATTCTTCCCCAAAAATCGGCAATATTTAACTACAAGCCGTACATGATGAATGTTTAAATAGATGTTTGCAGGATAATTAATCAGAATGCGCTAATAGATTAATATGATTGTTTCAGGTGCATAAATGTATCACCCTGACTTTCCAGACTTGCAATACCAGCCCCTCACTCTCTTGCCAGTCCGGCTGGCTGACAAAATCCTTCACCGTTTTACAAGCAACCGAGCCTTAAGAGGATCCGCTGATTTATAATCAGTCTAAATACTTAGACTGTGCTTATACACCTGCTCAATGCCCTCGGGTATAATTTCCAGACTTTCCCGACGGCCCTGGGGCACAATACTTGTTGCCGACCGGGCTGGACGGCGCCAGGCCCATCTATGTTGAGGATATTCAATGAAAGCCTTGCTGGTTATTTCCCACGGCAGCCGCCGTGACGAATCCAATATGGAGGTGCAAAGATTGACTGATACCGTCCGACCGCTGGTCAGCGAGCGCTTCGGGATCGTCGAAGCCGCTTTCCTGGAGCTGGCCAGCCCGCTGATCCCCGATGGCATCAGTCTCTGCGTCAGTCAGGGCGCCAAAGAGATTCTGATCCTGCCCTACTTTCTCGCGGCCGGAAGACATGTGGCCGAAGACATACCGGAAATCGTCGCCGCCTCCCAAAAACGGCACCCGGATGTCAGCATGACTATCGCACCACATCTTGGCGGGTCGGAACTGATGGCGGAATTCCTCGCCGGCAGCGCATGCCTGCCGCAGGAATAAAGCCTTAATCGCAGCGTACTTTACAGTTCAGGGGTAAACGTTTATCCGGGCGTCAGATTCAGCTTGTCAACGAGCTTCCTTTATCCGCATATTGGCCGGACCACCGTAAGAACACGGCCTGCATTATTTATAGCCTCGCTCAAAGACTTACCGGAGTTGTATTTTCAAATCAAGGACAACACCACACTACCGGCAAGCTTTCCAGACGTCACTGAACAGACCGGGAGTTTTAGCCGACACAGATCATTATTCCCGAGTTTGCCGGCGCTTCATTCTTGCCCAGCCGCTTTCCGGCAGTTGTCGGCTTTGTGAGGGAGTCGAATCACGTGGCCGTTTGTTTGACGATTTTTTCGCCACTTCTTTCTTTATCGTTCGACCGGACCCACTCTGTGAAGCACTGGTCGGCGAAGGCTCCGGATTAGACTTCAAACCCGCGCCGGCGTTGGCTGAAGCCACCGTCCGTTCGACACTGGGTTTGCGCCTTTTGCCGATCTGCTTTTTGTCACGCAGCCGCTGTTTTTTCTTTACGCCGGCTTGCTTCTTCTTGCCAGCCGCCTTGCCCGAATTTTTGACTTTTTTCGGTCCCTTGTAACTCCCCGCCAGCTCCTTGATCAAACGCCGCTCAATGGGCTGATCCAGATAACGTTCGATACCGGCCAGGGTGTTCCATTCCGGGTGGCTGACCAGCGAAATCGCCAGCCCCTGCTGACCGGCCCGGCCGGTTCGACCGATCCGGTGCACATAGTCGCGGGCATTGCGCGGCACATGAAAATTAATCACCAGATCGATACCGTTCACATCCAGACCACGTGCCGCGACGTCGGTCGCCACCAGTATATGAATCAGCCCGTCGTGCAGACGCTTCATGACCTGCCGACGTTGCGCCTGATCCATTTCGCCGTGCAAAACACCTGAGCGTAAAGCGGTTTTGCGTAGTTCCGCGCCGAGATTTTCCGCATCGCTGCGCTTGTTGAGAAAGACCAGCGCTTTGGCATAGGTTTCGTTTTCCAGCAACCAGCCAAGCAGACGCAGCTTGTGCGGATAGTCGTCGGCCAGCAGCATTTGCTGACGGATGTTCTCCTGCTTGTCCTTGACGCTATTGAGGCGGATGGATAGCGGTTCCTTCAGCACTTCGGAAGCAATCTTTCGCACCCCCGAATGCGCGAGCGTGGCGGAAAACAGCATGGTTTGCCGCTGCCGGTTACAGGCCGCGACAATCGCCAGAACATCCGGACTGAACCCCATATCGAGCATGCGATCAGCCTCGTCGAGAATCAGTACTTCCAGCGCGTCAAGATGCGTCAGGCCTTGTTCGACCAGATCACGCAGGCGGCCCGGCGTGGCGATCAGTATTTCGGGGTTCTTGCGCAACAACGCCCGCTGCCGGCTCATCGATTCGCCACCGACGATCAATCCGAAGCGCAACTGCGTATAACTGCCAATCGCCAGGCAATCCTCAAGGATTTGCTGCGCCAGCTCGCGGGTTGGTACCAGAGCGAGCGCGCGGGTACCGAGCTTGCTGTCCTCCGTTACCAGCAACCTCTGGAGCGTTGGCAGCAGAAAGGCCAGTGTCTTGCCACTGCCGGTCTCGGCGCTGACCAGCAAATCCCTGCCCTCCAGGGCCGCCGGAACAGCCTCCCGCTGAACCGGAGTCGGCTCCGTCAGGGCCTGTTTTTCAAGACCCCGTCGTAAATCATCGTGCAGTGAAATATCGTCAAACACCGGCTGAATGCTTCCTGTTTTAAAAAAGTGATTGTAACAGCAAACCCCTGCCCGCCGACCTCTGTTATCATCAGCAGCCGGTATCCGGCATACAACGTCACGGCATGATCACAATCGGCAAATTCTACTCACTGGAGATTCTCCGACGCGACGCTGACGGCGTTTATCTCGATGCTGGCTACCTCGGCGAAGTGATGCTGCCGATAGCCGAAGCGCCGGATCAGGCCGAAAGCGGTAATCGCCTTGAGGTTTTTCTGTATCTGGATTCGGACAATCTGCCGGTCGCCACCACCGTACAGCCAAAAGTGCAGCTCGATCAATGCGCCTGTTTGAACGTCGTGGCATGCAACCGTGACGGTGCCTTTCTCGACTGGGGCCTGCCAAAGGATTTATTCGTACCACGCAAACAGCAACAACTGCCGATGCAGGTCGGTCGCGCCTATGTGGTGACGGTCTATCTCGATGAAATGACCCGACGCCTCGCCGCCTCTTCCCGCTTGGGCGACTATTTGCTGGAATTCTCCTCTGAGCATAAACCCGGTCAGCGGGTGAATCTGTTGATTTGCGGCCACAGCGAACTCGGCTACAAGGCCGTCATCGATCACACCCACCTCGGGCTGATTTATCACACTGAGGTCTTTCAGCCGCTTAAAATCGGCCAGTCGCTCACCGGCTATATCAAAGACATCCGGCCCGATCACAGGATTGATCTGACCCTGCAAAAACCCGACAGGCAGATGCGCGATGAATTGCAGCAGAAAATTCTCGACCTTCTGGCAAGACAAGCCGGGCACTCGACACTAAATGATAAAACGCCGCCGGCGGAGATATACCGGCTGTTTGGCGTCAGCAAGGCCAACTTCAAAAAAGCGCTTGGTGCTTTGTATAAACAGAAAAAAATACGCCTGGAAAAAGACGGTATCCACCTGTTGTAAAAACGATTCGACTTTCACCGACGGGAAACTATCTTGACGCACATACAATGGTTCCCGGGCCATATGCACAAGGCCCGCAAGGAAATGGAAAAAGTCCTGCCGCGGGTAGACTTGATTATCGAAGTGCTGGACGCAAGGATTCCCTTCAGCAGCGAAAACCCGATGATCGGCGAACTGGCCGGCGACAAACCCTGCATAAAGATTCTCAACAAATCCGATCTGGCCGATCCGCAAGCCACACAGATCTGGCAGGATTTTTTCGAAGCGTCACAACATGTAAAAAGCCTCGCCACGCGATCCGACGAACCGGATAACATCCGCAAAATCAGCACGCTTTGCCGTAAAATGCTACCGGCGGGTGAGCAGGACTTCAGACCGCTGCACACCATGATCATGGGAATCCCGAATGTCGGCAAATCCACCATCATCAATATTCTTGCCGGTCGCACAATTGCCAAGACCGGCAACGAACCGGCCGTCACAAAGGCGCAGCAACGCATCAAACTCGACAACGGCATCAGCCTGTCGGACACACCCGGCGTGCTTTGGCCCAATCTGGAAAACAGCAACAGCGGTTTTCGCCTGGCGATGACTGGCGCCATCAAGGACACTGCGCTTGAACATGTCGAGGTTGCCTTGTTTGCGGCAGACTTCTTTCTCCACAATCATCCTGAAAAACTACAAGCCAGATACCAGCTTGATGAGCTGCCGGCGAACGATCTGGCGGCTCTGGAGGCGATCGGTAAAAAACGCGGCTGCCTCGGCAGTGGCGGCCTGGTTGATCTCGACCGGGTAGCGAAAATCCTGCTCAGCGAATACCGCGCCGGCATGCTCGGCAGGTTTACCCTGGAAACCCCACAGGTCATGCAGCAGGAACTGGCGGAACTCGAGATTATCCGCGCACAGAAGGCCGAAAAGAAAAGACTTCGACAGGAAGGCCGGAAGAAAAAAAGCCGTCGCTGAGCGGCTGATTTATAAACAATACAATAACTGTGTCTACTCGCCCCAGACCTGCCGCAGTTCGGCATCCCGCCCGCAAAGGTAACGATAGAATTTATAGCGAATCGGGTTCTTCTTGTAATAATCCTGATGATAGCCCTCGGCCGGGTAAAACTTACCGGCCGGCAGGATCGGTGTGACTATCGGCTGGTCAAGTTCACCGCTTTTATCGATGGCCTGTTTTGAGGCTTGCGCCAGCCTCATCTGCTCTTCATCGCCGGTAAAAATCGCGCTTGTATAACTGTCGCCGCGATCACAGAATTGTCCGCCGTCATCCAGCGGGTTGACGCTGTGCCAGAAGACATCCAGTAACTCTTCATAGCCGACACGCGCCGGATCATAAGTGACTTTTACGGCTTCCCGGTGCCCGGTTCCGCCGGCGCTGACTTTTTCATA
>JAGRHW010000410.1 GCA_020444765.1 Gammaproteobacteria bacterium
CCTGATGACACTGGAGCAAGGTAAGTCGATCACCGAGTCGACCGGCGAGATCGCCTATGCAGCGTCGTTTATCGAATGGTTTGCCGAAGAAGGCCGACGTGTTTATGGCGATACGATTCCGGCCAACAATCCCGATCAACGGATTCTGGTTACCCGCATGCCGATCGGTGTCTGCGCGGCTATCACGCCGTGGAATTTTCCCTCGGCGATGATCACCAGAAAAGCCGGGCCGGCGCTTGCCGCGGGCTGTCCGATGGTGGTCAAGCCGGCAGAGGCCACGCCTTATTCAGCGCTGGCGCTTGCGGTGCTGGCTGAGCAGGCGGGTGTGCCGGCCGGCATCTTCAGTGTGGTGACCGGCGATGCGGCGACCATTGGTGGCGAAATGACCTCCAATCCAATTGTGCGCAAGCTGACGTTTACTGGTTCCACCCAGATCGGCAAGCTGCTGATGCGCCAGTGCGCGGATTCGGTAAAGAAGATGTCGCTGGAACTTGGCGGCAACGCGCCGTTTATCGTTTTCGACGATGCCGATCTGGATCAGGCCGTTGCCGGCGCGATAGCCTCGAAATACCGCAACTCCGGCCAGACTTGTGTTTGCGCCAACCGCCTGCTGGTGCAGGAAGGTGTTTACGAGGCGTTTGCCGATAAACTCGCGGCGGCCGTCAAAACGCTGAAAGTCGGCAACGGTATGGAAGATGGCGTAAACCAGGGGCCGTTGATCGACATGGCAGCGGTCGAGAAAGTCGAGAGTCATATCGCCGATGCGGTCGCCAAGGGCGCGCGGGTGGTTACCGGCGGGCAGCGGCATGCGCTTGGCGGTTCCTTTTTCCAGCCCACGCTGCTGGCGGATGTGACCACCGATATGGTCGTGAGCCGCGAGGAAACTTTTGGGCCGGTGGCGCCCTTGTATCGTTTCAGCAACGAGGATGAGGCTTTGCGGATGGCCAACGATACCGAGTTTGGTCTGGCAGCGTATTTTTATTCGCGTGATCTTGGTCGCGTCTGGCGGGTTTCCGAAGGGCTGGAATACGGTATCGTCGGCGTCAACACCGGTATTATTTCAACCGAAACAGCGCCGTTCGGCGGCATCAAGGAATCTGGTCTGGGCCGCGAGGGATCGAAGTACGGCATCGAGGACTTTCTTGAAATCAAGTACACCTGCCTGGGCGGTATCAGTGCCTGAGGCTGGGGTAAACTACAAGCCGTAGTTCACCCCAGGTGCGGCGGCCGGTGCGCTCGTCACCGGTTTGCCGCGAATACGCAGATAAATTCACAAGCCAGCGTTGCAGCGGCCAGGGCGGTGATTTCCGACACGTCATAAGCCGGCGCGACTTCCACGATATCCATGCCGATCAGATTGATGTCCCGCAGGCCGCGAATAATTTCCAGTGCCTGGAAAGAACTTAATCCACCGGCGACCGGCGTGCCGGTGCCCGGCGCGAAAGCCGGGTCCAGGCAATCGATGTCGAAGGTCAGATAGACCTTGTGGTCGCCTAGGTGGCGTTTTATTTCTGCGACGATCTCTTCCGTGTCATGCTTGTGCACGTAGCGGGCGTCGAGAATATTAAAACCCATCGGCTTTTCGTTGGTGGTGCGCAGGCCGACCTGCACCGAGCGCGCCGGATCGACCAGACCTTCGTTGACGGCATGGAAAAACATCGTGCCGTGATCAATCCGTCCGGGTTCGTCCTCCCAGGTGTCGGAATGCGCATCAAAATGCAACAGCGACACCGGACCGTGTTTTTTGGCGTAGGCTCTGAGAATCGGGTAGCTGACGAAATGATCGCCGCCGATGCTGAGGGTTGCGGCGCCGGCGTCGAGAATTTCCGTAATATGCGCTTCGATTTCGGCGACGATGGTTTCGGGCCGGCCGTAATCGAAACTGCAATCACCATAATCGACAACGGCAATGCGCTCGAAGGGGTCAAACTCCCAGGGCCACTGGCGTGCCCAGGCCAGATTGCTGGATGCTGCGCGAACCGCACGCGGGCCCAGGCGGGCGCCGGATCGGTTACTGGTTGCAATATCCAGAGGAATGCCGGTGACCGCAAGGTCGACACCGCGCAGATCGCGGGAGTATTTACGGCGTAAAAAACTCAACGCGCCGGAAAACATTTCCTCCGGCGTCGTGCCCTTGAGATTTTCGGCCAGAAAGGCAAAATCCCCGTGAACTTTCTTAGTCATTCCAACCTCTGCCAATCAAAGCGGACTATTCTTCGGCTGCCGCCATGCGCCGTGCCTGGTCGCGATGATATTCCTGACGCTTGGCAATCAAGGAGGCGATTATAACGCCGGCGGCCACCAGTCCGACAATAATCGTTGAAACGGCGTTGATTTCCGGGGTAACCCCGAGCCTGACCTGACTGTAGATTTTCATCGGCAGGGTGGTGGCGCCCGGGCCGGTGGTAAAGGAGGCGATGACCAGATCGTCGAGCGACAGGGTGAACGACAGCAGCCAGCCGGAGATAACCGCGGGCATAAGGATCGGCAGCGTGACCTGAAAAAATGTCCGCAATGGCGTGGCGCCAAGGTCCATCGCAGCTTCTTCCAGCGAGTGGTCGAAGGTGACCAGCCTCGATTGCACGACTACAGCGACGTAACACATCGAGAAAGTGATGTGCGCAATGGTGATCGTCATCATGCCGCGATCCAGCGAGATGGCGACAAACATCAGCAGCAGGGACAGGCCTGTGATGACTTCCGGCATGACCATCGGCGCATAAATCATTCCGGAAAACAGGGTGCGGCCCCGGAACCCGCCGAAACGGGCCAGGATAAGCCCGGCGATTGTGCCAAATATGGTCGCGAAGGTCGAAGACATGACGGCGACCTTGATGGTGACCCAGGCGGCGCTTTTGATTGAGTCGTTCTGCATCAGCGAGGCGTACCACTTGGTCGAGAAGCCGCCCCAGACGGTGACCAGCTTGTTCGAGTTGAACGAGTAGACCACCAGCACGATCATCGGCAGGTACAGAAACAAAAAGCCCGCAAACAATGAGATCTTGTTGAATGTCGAGAGTTTGGACACCATCGCTATACTCCCGTCGCCGAGGTTTTTTGCTGTTGCCGCTGAAAAAGAATGATCGGGATGATCAACAGCAACAGTAACAGGACGGCAACCGCCGATGACAGTGGCCAGTCGCGGTTGTTGAAAAATTCACTCCACAGGACCTTGCCGATCATCAGCGTGTCCGAGCCGCCGAGCAGGTCCGGGATAACAAACTCGCCAACTGCCGGGATAAACACCAGAAAGCAGCCGGCCACGATGCCGGGAATCGACAGCGGCAGGGTAATCTTCCAGAATGCCCAGACCGGCTTGCAGCCGAGGTCTTCGGCGGCTTCGAGCAGGCTCAGATCCATTTTTTCCAGATTCGCGTAAAGCGGCAGGACCATAAAAGGCAGGTAGGAATAAACGATGCCGATATAGACCGCCAGATTTGTATTAAGAATCGTCAGTGGTTCACTGATGAGGCCGAGATACAGCAGCAGTGCATTCAGCATG
>JAGRHW010000411.1 GCA_020444765.1 Gammaproteobacteria bacterium
CGACCGATGACGTGCTGATCCGATTGTCGGAATCGTTTCGTGTTGATGAGGCGGGCGAGTACGACGAAGAGATCTATCGTGTCAATCTGGCGCTGGCGGAGGCCATGATCCGACGTGAAACGGTTGCGATTGAAGCGGTGGATGAGAGCCGGCTCAATGTGGATCTGGATAAAAACGGCACGCTCAATATCGCCACGGAAGTCGTCTATGACTGGGCGCCACTGGAGGGTCGTGAAATGGCCTGGGTCGGCCGGGCGCGCACCGAGCAACTCGCCGGCGAGCAGCCGATGTCTGCCGGCCTGCTGCCGTACCAGACCGAATTCCTGCACACCGTGCGCTATATCGAAACCGGCAACGACGATATCCGCCTGTCTCCGCGGCTCAAGGAATTGCGGTACGCCCGTAAAACCGGGTGGCGCAATTACGGACAGCTGGAAGCGCAAGTGGCCGCCGAAGAGAAGGAAAAGCACGATTTTCCCGACCGCCTGCGCACCTTGTGGGGCGATATGGAGTATGGCCTCTCGAATAACCAGGGTTGGATTTATCAGGGTTTTATCGAAGACGCCGTCGGCGACTTGCGCCCTCAGACTTATGAAGAGACGGTGTTCTGCATGGGTTGTCATGGTGGCATGGGAGCAACCACTGACGGAGTTTTTGCCTTTCCACGCAAACTCGACAGCGATACGTTTCAGTCCGGCTGGTATCACTGGACGCAAAAATCCATTGAGGGGCAGCCCGAGCCGAAACGGGCCGATGGCAACTATGAATATACCCACTACCTGACACACAACGGCGCCGGTGACGAGTTTCGCGCCAATACGGAAGTCATGGAACGGTTTTTCAATGCCGATGGTTCGCTGAAAC
Organism: Gammaproteobacteria bacterium; assembly: GCA_020444765.1. Next base: position 865 of record JAGRHW010000411.1, read on the forward strand.
AGGAGAAGGTGACCGAGTTGCATAATGATATCAGCGTGCTGCTCTATCCGTCAGTCGAGCGGGCGCGTCAGCTCAACAAGGCCTACCGTCTGATTGTTATGGATCAGGACTTCGTCGAAGGCCGTGACGCCATCATTACGCCGCCGCAAAACGTGCATACCTCCGTAGAAGATGGCGAGCCTACCGGCGTGGAGGAAATCATCGAAGGACCGCAATACCGGCCTTAGGCGGGAATGATCCAGGGAGGCAGTGCCATTTAAGGCCGCTTCCCGCATAATAGCGAGCGTTTCACTCACGTACAGGAGCCTCGCATGACCACACTCGGAACCCCCTTATCACCGACCGCCACCCGCGTCCTGTTTTGCGGTGGCGGCGAACTCGGCAAGGAAGTCGTTATCGAATTGCAGCGCTTAGGGGTAGAGGTGATTGTAGTCGATCGATACGCCGACGCGCCAGGGATGCAGGTCGCGCATCGCAGTCATGTGATTTCCATGCTGGACGGCGAGGCCCTGCGGGCCGTGATCGAGCAGGAAAAACCGGATCTGATCGTCCCGGAAATTGAAGCGATTGCCACCGATACGCTCGTCGAGCTTGAGTCGGAAGGCTATACCGTGATTCCGACTGCCAAAGCTGCCCGTCTGACCATGAACCGTGAGGGCATCCGACGACTCGCTGCCGAGACGCTGGGCCTGAAAACATCGCCGTACCGATTCGCCGCCAGCCGGGAAGCATTTGACGCCGCCATCGCCGAGATCGGTCTGCCGTGCGTGGTCAAGCCGATCATGAGTTCCTCCGGCAAGGGGCAGTCCACCATTAAATCCGAAGCGGATATAGACCCGGCCTGGCACTACGCGCAGGCGGGCGGCCGGGCCGGTGCCGGCAAAGTCATCGTCGAGGGATTCATCGACTTTGACTACGAAATCACGATGCTGACCGTGCGCCACGCGGGCGGTACAAGCTTTTGCCAGCCTGTCGGGCATATTCAGGTCGGCGGCGACTACCGGGAGTCCTGGCAACCGCAGGCGATGAGTGAATCGGCTATTGCCACAGCCGAGTCGATGGCAGCAAAAGTCACGGCAGAACTGGGCGGTTACGGCCTGTTTGGCGTGGAGTTGTTTATCAAGGGTGACGATGTGATTTTCAGCGAGGTGTCGCCACGGCCGCACGACACCGGCATGGTCACGCTGATTTCGCAGGATTTGTCCGAGTTTGCGCTGCACGCACGCGCCATTCTCGGCCTGCCGATTCCGAACATCCATTTTCACGGGCCGTCGGCCTCGAGTGTCATTCTGGTGGAGGGTGAGTCCGTACAGCCGACGTTCGGCAATCTCGATCAGGCGCTCGCCGAGCCGGATACCGCGCTGCGTCTGTTCGGCAAGCCCGAAGTCAAGGGTACGCGGCGCATGGGTGTCGCTCTGGCGCGTGATAAATCGGTTGATGCTGCGCGGGAAAAGGCGGTCAGAGCCTCCTCAGCGGTCACTGTCAGTCTTTGACTTGTGCGGTTTGAAGATCAACGCTGTTCCATGAGCAGTGCATTGATCAATTCGGTGACCGGTGTTTATTCTTCCTAAACGCCCAATATGCAATGATCACCAAAATCGCATTGCCGTCGCTTGGCGCGATTACATAACCAAAGCAATGATGCCGAGTTTTTAAGTGACGATACCATGGCAGAACCAGGCGCATAAAAAGAGAGGGAAGCTATGAGTAAGCTTGCTTATAAAGTGATTGGTCACGGCATGGTCGTGTTACTGATCGGTCTATTGTCCGGTGTGGGATTGATCTTTTCACTATTGGACGCCATCACCTTGTGGCCCTTTGTCTAGTGATCGGCGGGCACTCATGGGATGAGAGTGTGCCGGATTGGGAGAAAGCGGCTGAACTGAACTAGTTCATTAGTTGAGCAGAAACTGCCGCTTTCAGCGTACACCGTACTTGTAGTGACAGCAATATAGGAAAACTTCTGGGTTTAATGTGAAACTATATTTGCAGACAATTTTGAACTTGGGCCCCAGTTCGGGGCCCTTCCAGGAGCCGCAGAAAAAACAAGAAGCCTACTACTTCTTATTCTTCCTCCGACGATTCTTCAGTTTAGACATCGGGATTTTGAAGACACCACCGTTTGGATGATAAATCCTTCGTCCATTGCGAGTGATATACCGAGTGAAAATAAAACCTTCACATCTATCACTACCATTCTTTTCAAAGATCATAATGATCTCCATAAAGAAGGTGACGGATTTAGCGATATGCAACAGTAGGACAGACCGTTTGTTGACAAAAGTAGGTCATTGAACAACACTAAGTGTGCTATTAACTTAGTCGGCCTATCCAGGCTGAGAACCCTTGGCACCGTCGTTAAAGCCGTTGGTTCTTTTCCCAAAGGTGAGGTCAGATGTGCAGTCTGGCCTCACCGTACTTTAAAGTTGGAGATCCTCTTGCTCCTGAAGCAATAGATTTACATCGGAACTTGATCTCAAACGGAAGTCTCTTGCGAACAACCGGGTTGCTACAAGTTACGATGAAGTCCTTATATTTAGCTAGAACTAGATAGGATACTCGTGAACTGCAATGAGGGTTTGTACAAATAATGCTATGTGGGTTTGTACAAATGTTG
>JAGRHW010000412.1 GCA_020444765.1 Gammaproteobacteria bacterium
TTTATTCCAAAATGGGTAAAAACGTACTGAATTATGAAGAACTCGCAGTCATGCTGGTTTTTACCATAGCGCTATGGGTGCTGATTTCCAAGCTTCCTCCGTTAATTTCCGGGATCGTGACCGGTAGCAGTATCGGTTCGACTGCCGGTATCGGCAGTTACAGCGCTGGCGGTCTGGTAGCGGCAGCGGGCACGACTGCGGCAATAACCGCTTACGGCTTATCCGCATTACGCAGAAACAGCCCCATCAAAGGCATAGAGCCACTGATGAATGCGGTTAAAGCCGGACAAAATACCGAGAATAGCGGCAATTACATTTCCAGAGGAAGCCGGTAAATGAAAAAGCTTCTCACAATTTTTATGTTGACGCTCTTGTTTGCTTCACCTACCAAGGCAAAAGATTCCTGCAGTACAGTGTTTTGCATGGCCGGAATGTTGCAAGGCTCCGGTGTGGTTTCCGGTTGTAAAGGTTTCGTTCAGGATTACTTTGATATCATCAAGTTTAACAGTCATGGGGGCATTAGCATTAACAAGACTTTTAGCGCACGAGGCCAGTTTCTGGGCAAGTGTACGACGGCTGGAAACTGGCCGCATATGATCAACAGCCAATATGGCAGACAACTGGAGCTCTAACATGATCTTGAAGAAATCATTTTTAATTGTTTTAATAACAGTGCTGTTGGCTGGCTGCGCCAGTATGACAGATTCACAAAGAAGGACTGCACAAGGCACAGCGGCGGGCACCGGTATCGGTGCTGCCGCTGGCGCCATCATCGGTGCGATTGCCGGTGATCCGGCACTAGGTGCGGGTATTGGCGCAGGCGTTGGTGCATTGGGCGGTTATGTCTGGTCATCGCATATGGAAAAACAGCGCAAACAAATGGAACAGGTGACTGAAGGAACCGGTATTGAAGTCACCCAGACACCCGGCAATGAACTCAAGATGAACGTGCCGGGAGACTTTTCGTTTGACACGGGACGGGCCGACATCAAGCCGGAAATGCGTCCCGTCTTGAATAGCCTGGTCGCAGGAATGATGAATAATCCTGCCGCTCAAGCCAGAATCATCGGCCATACCGACAGCACCGGCACCGATGATTACAACCAGCAATTGTCGGAAAGACGCGCCGCGACGATCAAGCAGTTCATGGTCGACTCCTATTCCGATGCCGACATCTCCACACTCGGCATGGGCGAGACACAACCGGTCGCCAGCAACGATACGGCCGATGGCCGGCAGCAAAACCGTCGGGTGGAAATCCGCGTAACCGCAAAAATGGTCAAGAAATCCGGCTAAACCGATCTCCGCTGTCCCGGCGGATATCAGCCCTCTGATCCGCGAAAGCCTCTGCAAGCACTCGACCCGCTGCAGGGGCTTTTTTATGACTGTCGCAACCTTGACCGCAACCTTCAAACCAGACCCCGCTCCGCAAAGGACACGGCCACACCTTCACCGACCACCAGGTGATCCAGCACTCTGACATCGATCAGTGCCAGCGCTTCCTTGAGTCGTTCGGTCAGACAGATATCCGCCTCGCTCGGCTCGGCAACGCCGGATGGATGGTTGTGCGCGAAAATGACCGCTGCGGCATTGACCGCAAGACACGCCTTGACGACTTCGCGCGGATAGACATTGGCGCTACTCAAGGTACCGCGAAACATTTCCTGATACTCGATAACGCGGTGTTTGTTGTCGAGAAACAGACAGACGAACATTTCGTGGCCGAGCTTGCGCAGTTTGAGGGAAATATAATCACGGACCGAATCGGGCGATGTCAGTGCATCGCTTTTTTCCGCCCTGGCAAACAGATAGCGGCGGCTCATTTCCAGCGAGGCCTGGAGTTGAACGAATTTGGCTATACCCAGCCCCTTGCAGCGGCAGAATGCCGTTTGATCGGCCTGCAATACCGCCGACAGACTGCCGAATTCCTGCAGAATATCCCGCGCCAGATCGAGCGCCGATTTGCCCGTGATGCCGGTACGTAAAAAAATCGCCAGCAGTTCGGCGTCGCTGAGTGCCGCTTCGCCTTTCTGCAGAAGTTTTTCTCTTGGCCGCTCGGACGCCGGCCAGTCGCGGATTGCCATCAATGTTTTCCTCCCTGAAAACAGCAATGCGTTTGAGTTTACGTCAGCTGATTTTACCGTGTTTTTGCATAAAGGATTTTTGTGAAACCGATCACAAACAAGCCTGTGCGGATTTTTCGCTGAATCGCTTTTAATGTTCTGCAATTAATTGATACTTGCTACACTTTATCCATGCAGTCCCTAGCCAATAAAAAAATTATTCTCGGCGTGTGCGGTGGCATCGCCGCCTATAAAAGCGCCGACCTGGTGCGTCGTCTGATCGAAACCGGCGCCGAAGTGCAGGTGGTGATGACCGGCCACGCTGAACACTTTGTCTCGCCGCTGACCTTCCAGGCCCTGAGCGGCAACCCTGTGCGTCATACACTGTTCGATGAAGCGGCCGAAGCGGCCATGGGACATATCGAACTGGCCCGCTGGGCGGATCTGATACTGATCGCGCCGGCCACCGCCGGCTTTATCGCCCGCCTGGCTCACGGCCTGGCGGACGATTTGCTCTCGACCCTGTGTCTGGCAACCCGTGCGCCGATTGCCATCGCGCCGGCGATGAATCAGGCCATGTGGGAAAACACCGCCACTCGCGCCAATATGGCCATAGTACAAGACCGTGGTATCGCGGTTTTCGGTCCGGCGAGCGGCTCCCAGGCCTGCGGCGAAACCGGTGCCGGCCGTATGCTGGAGGCACTGGAAATACGCGACTTGTGCGTCGACTTACTGTCCGAAACCGATTTGTCGCTGGCCGGCAGGCAGATATTGCTAACCACCGGCCCGACCCGCGAATCAATTGATCCGGTGCGCTATATCAGCAACCACAGCTCGGGCAAGATGGGTTTTGCGCTGGCCGAAGCCGCGCGCGATGCCGGCGCCAGCGTGACAGTGGTCTCCGGTCCGGTCAGCCTGTCGCCACCGAACGGCATCGATATCGTGCGCGTCCAAAGCGCCGCCGAAATGCTCGACGCCGTCCTGCAACACGCGCCCCGCTCCGACGTGTTTATCAGCGTTGCCGCGGTTGCGGATTTCCGGCTCAAGACGGTCGAAACGAAAAAAATTAAAAAGTCCGCAGACGAACTGACCCTGACGCTGGTGAAAAATCCGGACATTCTCGCCGAAGTCGCGGCCCTCAAAAAACACCGTCCGTATTGCGTTGGCTTTGCCGCGGAAACTCATGATCTGCAGGACTATGCAAAGGAAAAGCTGAAAAACAAAAACCTCGATATGATCGCAGCCAATCTCGTCACCAACGACAGCGATACGGTTTTCAACAGCGACAGCAACACGCTCGAGGTCTTTCTCCGCGATTCCCGGCAAGTCAGCCTGCCGCATGCACCAAAACGTCAGATTGCCAGACAACTGATCGCCCTGATCGCCGAACAACTCAACGAGCGTCAAAGCT
>JAGRHW010000413.1 GCA_020444765.1 Gammaproteobacteria bacterium
ATGCACTCGATCGGTCACCAGTTCACGCTGGAAAACATGCGTGAACTGTCCGGCGCACTGGACAAGGCCCGGGTACCGCTGATCGAAATCACTCACGGCGATGGCCTGGCGGGCTCTTCGGTAAACTACGGTTTCGGCTTGCATTCCGACCGGGATTATCTGGAAGCGACAATCCCGCATCTGCAGCACAGCCAGGTTTCCGTGCTGATGCTGCCGGGGATCGGTACCATCGAAGACCTCAAGATGATCGAGGGCGTCGGAGTAAAAACCGTGCGTGTTGCTACACACTGCACCGAGGCCGATGTGTCCGAGCAGCATATCACCTATGCCGCCAAGCAGGGCTTCGATACTGTCGGCTTCCTGATGATGGCGCATATGGCAAGCCCGGAGAAAATTCTCGAGCAGGCCACGTTGATGCGCGAGTATGGCGCGAACTGCCTGTACGTGACGGATTCTGCCGGACATATGTTGCCGGAAGATGTTGCAGCACGTATTGCCATGGTGCGTGACAAGTTCGGTGACGATGTCGAAGTCGGTTTCCACGGCCACCACAACCTCGGTATGGGCGTGGCGAATTCACTGGCAGCGATCGAAGCCGGCGCCAACCGCATCGATGGCTCAGTCGCGGGTTTTGGTGCCGGTGCTGGCAATACACCGCTTGAAGTACTGGCCGCGGTTTGTGAGATGTACGGCGTGGAAACCGGTATTGATTTGAATGCCCTGATGGATGCGGCCGAAGATGTTGCCGTGCCGATCATGGGCGATAAACTGCCGCGTATTACCCGCGATGCCTTGACACTGGGTTATGCTGGGGTCTATTCCTCATTTCTGCTGCATGCCAAACGTGCCGAGCAAAAACACGGTATTTCTTCGCGGGAAATCCTGCTGGAACTCGGTCGTCGTGGTACTGTCGGCGGGCAGGAAGATATGATCGAAGATGTTGCGCTGGAAATGCTGCGCGCGAAAGGAGAATAAACCATGGCTACCATGAGCCCGGAAACGGTCGCCGAGCTGGCCGAGCACCTTGAAAAGGCCGAACTGGCGGCCTTCGAGGTCAAGAAGATCACCAACGATTATCCTGATATGGATTACGAGGATGCCTACAACATCCAGTGGGAAATCCGTCGTCGCAAAATCGAACGTGGCAATAAAGTCGTCGGCCTGAAAATGGGGCTGACCTCCTACGCGAAAATGAACCAGATGGGAGTTGATTCGCCCATCTACGCCTTCCTGGCGGATTATTTCAGCCTGCCGGACGGCTGCACGGTGAACACCAAAGAACTGATTCACCCGAAAGTCGAGGCGGAGATCGCGGTGGTGACCGGCAAAGAGTTATCAGGCCCGGGTTGCACCGTGGCGCATGTGCTGGATGCCATCAGCAGCGTGGTGCCGGCCGTGGAAATCATCGACTCGCGTTATGAGAACTTCAACTTCGATCTGAAATCCGTAATTGCCGATAACGCTTCCTCATCGCGTTTCGTGACCGGCGGCAACGTGCGCCGGGTCGAACAGGTGGATATGAAAACCCTGGGCGCGGTGATCGAGAAAAACGGCGAGGTCGTCGAGCTTGGGGCTGGAGCTGCGGTATTGGGACATCCGGCGGCAAGCATCGCCATGCTGGCCAATATGCTGGCCGAACGCGGCGAAGTGATTCCTGCCGGTACCTTTATCATGACCGGCGGTATGACCGCAGCGGTTGCGGTGGAGCCGGGCGACAGCGTAACAGTCAGCTATCAGGACCTTGGCTCGATTAGCATGCGTTTTATCTGAGAACCCGTCTAAAATCTCTGATGTCAGCCGCTATCGTGCTGATTTCGCTTCGACACAGAGATTCCAGACAGGCTCCAAGGAGTTAACTATGCCTTTGATACAGGCCACCATTATTGCCGGGCGTTCGACGGCACAAAAAGAAGCATTCTGCCGCGAAGTCGCCGAGGTGGCGGCGCGCACCCTGAATGTCGATCTGCCTCAGGTTCGAGTCATCATTCAGGAAGTGCCCGCGGAACACTGGACCATCGGCGGGGTCAGCAAGGCCAGGCTCGATGCCGAAAAGGCGGCTGGCAAAAAATCGTGAACGCGCCGTCCGACAGTCCTCGTGCAACGGAAGACGAATCCATAACGGTCAGTGTCTCGCGACGGGTGAAACCCGGCCGCGAGGCCGATTACGAAAACTGGATACGCGATATCACCACTGCCGCGGCCTCCTACGCCGGGCATATGGGGACCAATGTGCTTCGACCCGGCGAGGGCGGGCAGGGTGAGTACGTCATCATCTATCGCTTTGACAACTACGCTCATGCCGCTGCCTGGGAGGATTCTCTGCAGCGCGAAGAGTTGCTCAAGGCGCTTGACGAATTAGTCGAAGGCGAAACGAAAACCAAAAAGGTCACCGGGCTGGAGTTCTGGTTCGATTTGCCCACGGTGCCGGTAAGCGCGCACCCGTCGAAGCTGCGCATGTCGCTGCTGATGATGGCTGTGGTTTACTTCGGCGTACTCTTTTTGAGCACGATTTACGCACCACTAATCGCTGAGTGGCCATTCTGGCTCAAACTGATCGTCGTAGTGCCTTCACAGGTGCTGCTGATGACTTATATCATTATGCCAAGGTTGACCCGTTTGTTGAAGAAGTGGTTGTACCAGCTTCCCTAGGAGCGCAGTACAGGTTTCAGTTGTCCAGCAAGACTTTGACTATCAGGCGTATAGTCTTGACGTCCTCATCTCAGGCAGGTTATTTCCCCGATGCACCTGTTCGGTGCAAGCATGAGCCAAAACAGCGTGAATAGCTGTGAACAGGCCCTGGATGTATTTCCCTGATTTTTCCTTAATGCACCAGTGTTGATCCGAGCGGGAATTACCCATGATTGACAGGAATGGAATGCACATCGTTGAGTGCAATACAGTTGATTTGTTTTTTTAAATTCTGACCTAAATGAGTCCGGCTTGAGCAGCTAGCGGGCTGGATGTCTTGTATATGACTAATAAAACCGATCAAACCGGGCGGTTGGATAGGATTTAAATCAACTTTGATGCTTTCAATTACCTGGAGACTGGTATTATATAGCCATCATTAACGATGGCGGGAGGCTTCTGTGCCGGTTGAAGACCTGATGATGGATGGCGTGCGCCTGATGGTGCTCGGTATGGGGATAGTCTTTTCCTTTCTGGTGATACTTGTGCTGGCGATGACGGCCATGTCGTGGCTGGCGGGCAGAATTCAGCCTCAGAGTGAGCTGCTTGCGCCGCTGGGCATAGCTGCCAAGGCAAACATCGCCAGACGCGATCCGGACCCGGCGACGATTGCCGCGATCGGTGCGGCGGTCGCCATGTTCCGCAGAAAGCATAAGTAATCCAAGGCATTTGAATGAGTGACTCTTCCATGACTGACAAAAAACCCTTGCGTCTTACCGAACTGGTTCTGCGCGACGCGCATCAATCCCTGTTCGCGACGCGGATGCGTATCGAGGAC
>JAGRHW010000414.1 GCA_020444765.1 Gammaproteobacteria bacterium
GCCCATTGCGAAATGCCGAGATACGGGAACATAAAACCAGAGAGCAGAATCGATGGCAGGAAAAAGAAAAACGTCAGCTGCATGGCCTGCATTTGCGAGCGGGCAATCGTCGAGAAGGTAAAACCCAGCGCCAGATTGGCAACGATAAACAAGGCAATGCCCAGTACCAGCACCCACATCGGGCCGGCAAAAGGCACGCCGAAGAGGTGCTTCGCCGTCAATAGGACGATCAAAGTCTGCACCAGGCCCACGCCAATGTAGGGCGAGATTTTCCCCACCATCACTTCAAAAGGCCTGCCCGGCATGGCAAGCAGGTTTTCCAGCGTACCGCGTTCGGCTTCCCGCGTCATCGCCACGGCGGTCATCATTACCATCGTCATGGTCAGGATCACACCCAGCAAACCAGGGACAATATTGTATTGTGTGATACCTTCCGGGTTATAGCGTGGATGGATCACGACCTCGACCGGCCCAGCACGCGGCGCCAATTGCCTGAGCGGCCCTTTCAGGTCGTGACGCAAAACCTGGTTGACGATCACTTGCGCCCGGCCAATGGCATTGGAGGCTGCCGCCGGGTCAGAGGCATCGGCCTCGATCAGCATCTGGGCTGTTTCACCGCGGATCAGCTTGCGGGTAAAGCCCGCCGGGAAGGACACCACGAATGACACATCCCCACTCGCCAGCAAGTGGCCACTCTCGCGTGGGTCATCGGTCTGCACCAGCAGATCGTAATAACCTGAGTTGCGCATCCCCGCGAGAATGGTGCGCACAATTGGTGTATTTTCCTCGGCCAGTACCGCCGTGGGTAGGCTCTTCGGGTCCATATTGATGGCAAAGCCGAACAACACCAGCTGCACGATCGGGATCACCAGCATCATGGCGAAGGTCAGGCGGTCACGGCGCATCTGGATCAATTCCTTGCGGAAGATGGCACCAACCCGCGCCAGACTGCCGCTCATGCCTGCTGCCTCGCATCCTTGCCGACACGTGTCATCAGCGCGATAAAAACATCCTCAAGCCCAGGGTCGATACGTTCCCAGACAACCCCTGGTCGACGCCATTTATCCACCGCCTGCGCAAGCCGATCGCCATCCTGGCCACTGACATGCACCGCCGCGCCGAAATAAGCGGCATGTTCCACGCCCGGTTCCTGTTTGAGCCCTGCCAGCAAATCCCGCACGTTCGCCCCGCGCGCACGCCAGGTCAGCAAACGCGAATCGCGAATAATATCCTCGACCCGCCCCTGGGTGACAAGCTTGCCATAGGCGAGATAGACGATTTCATCGCAACGCTCGGCCTCGTCCATATAATGCGTGGAAACCAGCACGGTCAGGCCACGCTCGGCGAGCTGGTGGATTTCATCCCAGAAATCACGCCGTGCCTGCGGGTCGACGCCGGCTGTGGGTTCGTCGAGCAGCAGTAACTGTGGCTGGTGCATGGTCACCGCGGCCAGCGCCAGGCGCTGTTTCCAACCGCCGGAAAGCGCGCCGGCCAGCTGCTGCTGGCGATCCTGCAAGCCTAGCCCCTCAAGTGTTTCATCGACCAGTTCACGGCGCCGCGGCATCTGGTAGAGACGTGCGACAAACTCCAGATTCTCACGAATGGTCAGGTCGGACCAAAAGGAAAAATGCTGCGTCATATAGCCGGTTGCACGCTTGATTTTGGCCGACTCGCGCAGAATATCGTAGCCCAGACAACGGCCTTCGCCGGCAGTCGGCTGCAACAAGCCGCAAATCATGCGGATCGTGGTGGTTTTACCCGAGCCGTTGGGCCCGAGAAAACCCCACACACGCCCGCGCGGCATCTGGATATCGACCCCATCGACGGCAAGCTTGTCACCAAAGTGCTTGACCAGCCCGCGCACATCGATGGCTAACTCGCTCATGGCAGCTTCACGTCCACCGGCAGACCCGGGCGCAACGACGCGGGCTCTGTCGGACGTGCCTCAACCAGAAACAGCAATTTGTCGCGGGTGCTGGCGCTGTAAATAACCGGCGGCGTGAATTCAGCTTCACGGGCGATAAAACTGATCTGCGCCTCGAACGCCGCCGCCTGACTATCGCTACGCACGGTAACAACCTGTCCCTGGGCAAGCTTGCCGACCTCGGCCTCGGGTACGAAAAAGCGGATTTTCATGGCATTTTCGGGTAGCAGAGCCAGCAATGGCGTACCGCTGGTGACATATTCACCGCGACGCTGAAAAATCTCTTCGACACGCCCACCCTGATTAGCCGGCACCTGCCTTTGCCCGAGTTGCCACTGCGCCTGGCGCACAGCGGCCTGCGCCGCATCGTATTGTGCCGTGGCAGCGGCGATGGCGGCTTCGCGTCCACCCAGACGGGCAACCGCAAGATTGGCCCGCACCGTTTCGGCTGCAGCCGCCGCGGTGGCATAGTTGGTTTCAGCCTTGAGCACTTCCTCGGGCGTTGCCACGCCTTTCTTGCCAAGACTCTGCCAGCGGCTGCGTTCAGTCCGGGCATAACGCAGGCCTGCTTCGGCTTCGGCCAGCTGTGCTTCAATCACCTTGATTTCCTCAGGCCTGGCACCTTGGGAAAGATCCGCCAGACTGGCCTGCGCCGCGTTTGCCTCAGCTTGACTGGCATCCAGCGCCGCTTGCTGCAGATCACGGTCGAGACGATACAACACCTGCCCTGCCTCGACGGCCTCACCCTCGCCCACATCAAGTTCATGAATCCAGCCCGAAGCCGGCGCCGAAACATAGAACAGATCCGCCTCCACGTAGCCGGTCAGCCAACCATCATCCGGCGCTTGCCGGCAGGCGCCGAGGGTCAGTACAAGCAGTAAACCCATTGCGGCAACGACATATTTTTTCATCAGTCCTGTCCTCCGGGCACCACACTCAAGGCTTGCAGCAAGGTATCGCGGTGCAGTGCAAACAGCGTATCCAGATCGACCTTGTCAGTATCCTCGGGATTTTCAAACACCACCTGCCAGATCGCCGACAGGATCACGGGGGCTATGACCAGGCGAGCAGTCAACGCCGGGTGCGGCACGTTCAGCTCACCGCGCTGATGCCCGCGTTCGAGTACGGCTTCGAGAGCACCGAGACCGCGCTCTATAACCTGCTGACGATAGCGCGCGACAACAGCGGGAAAGCGGTTGCCGTCGCCAATCAGGATTTTGATGATTTTCGGCATCGGGGAATGGCGGATGATTTCCGGTGCCAGCGCGCACAGACCATAAATCGCCTGCGTCGCCGAACCTGCCTCCTGGCTGATGTGTTCCATTTGCGCCACTCGCGGCAGAGCGATGGTATCGATCAGCGCGTCAAAGAGCGATTCCGTGGTCTGGAAATACAAATACAGCCTGCCCTTGGAAAGCCCGGCGCGCTCGGCGATATCGTCCATGCGTGCCGCGCTGAAACCGCGCTCGAAAAACTCATCGAGTGCCGCCTGCACGATACGCTGACGGCGGGCATCCTTGGCT
>JAGRHW010000415.1 GCA_020444765.1 Gammaproteobacteria bacterium
CAGCAGCGGCAGTACGAAGTAGGGATCCATCGCGGAGAGGTCACGAATCCAGAGCGCGAGCGGTGCGTGCCGCAGCTCCACGCTCTCGAGCAGCACCCAGTACAGCGACAGGAACACCGGCATCTGGATCAGGATCGGCAGACAGCCACCGAGCGGGTTCACCTTTTCCTTGCGGTAGAGCTCCATCGTTTCCTGCGAGAGCTTCTGACGGTCGTCACCGTAGCGGTCACGCAGTTCGAGCATTTTCGGCTGGAGCTTGCGCATCTTCGCCATCGACTTGTAACTGGTGGCGGAGAGATGGAAGAACACGGCCTTTACGAGCACCGTCAGCAGCACGATCGCGGCGCCCCAGTTGCCGACGAAGCCGTGAATCTTTTTCAGCAGCCAGAAGATCGGATTGGCCAGAATCGTCAGCCAGCCGAAATCCACCACCAGGTTCAGTTTGTCCGCGGCAGCCGACAGGCGGTCCTGATCTTTCGGGCCTATATACATTTCGGTTTGAAGTGTGCCGCTTTGTCCGGGCGCGATGGTTTGCGCATCACTGAACATGCCGAGAATATAGCGCTTGGGCGAATTCAGCGCCTTGGAATAAAACGTGTTGCTTTCACCCTCTCCCGGCAACAGCGCGCCGACAAAATAATGCTGGATTATCGCCTGCCAGCCGCCGGTGACTTTGAGATTGAGATTTGACTCCTCAAACTCATCAAAGCTTACCTTGGTATAGGGGTCTTCCGGTGTACTGACCACTCCACCGATATAATTATAAATAAAGGTCTGGGTTTCATTGTCGGTGACGGGCTTTCGCTGCAGTTGCCGATACTGGTTGACCACCAGCGGTTCTGCCGAGCCATTCTCGATACTGTACTCCACCCCGATACGGTAGGAATCTTTTTTGAATACCAGCGTTTTAACTACCTTGACGCCGGCCGGCGATGCCCAGCTCAGCGGTACCCGCAGTTCTGACTGGCCGTCCTGCAGCGTATAAGCCTTGGCTTCATAACTGAACTGGGACAGATGGGTCGGCGCTCCGTTGTCGGCACTTTGCAGACCGGTCTGCGAAACGAAGTAACTGGTCGGATCATCACTCATCAGGGTGAACGGAACGTCTTTCTGATCAATCGACACCGGGTACTTCTTGAGCTTGACGGTACTGACTGTCCCGCCAAGGGAATCGATCTCCACCTGCAGCACATCGGTTTCGACACTGATCTTCTCACTGGAAGAAGCAGCTGCTGCGGTGGATTCTGCCGGCGTCGGCAACTGCCCTGCGGTCTCCGGCAAATCAGCCGGTACGGCCGGCTGCCCGGTCGCCGACTCCGTCGCCACCTGCGCCTGTCGTTGTTGCGCGGGTGGACCATACTGCAATTGCCAGTTTTGCCAGAGAATCAGCATCACAAAGCCCAGAGCGGCGTAAAGAAGTATTCGTTGATTATCCATGGATAGCGGTTCTATTGATGATCGGTCGGTTTCGGCACGGGATCGTAACCACCCGAATGAAAAGGATGACAGCGGGATAAACGTTTCAGGCCCATAAAAAGACCCTTTGCCGCACCATATTCCTGCACGGCTTCAAACGTATACTCGGAGCAACTCGGCGAATAACGGCAATGCGGGGGAAACAACGGACTGATCCAGCGTTGATAGAATCGGATCAGCAGGGAGACCGGTTTGCGCATCGAGAAACTAGTTTTTTCCACAATCGCCCCAAGCTTGCACGAAGGATTCTATTATCAACACCGACACATTCCTTGCGCGCCATAACCACAATATCGACGGCGCCGAGCTGGGCCCTGTTCAACCGGAACGATTCACGGATGATTCGTTTCAGCCGATTCCGGTCGACCGATTTGCTTGCACTCTTTTTGGCAATCGCCAGACCAAGTCTTGCATCGCCCTGCTCTTCCGCCTGCCGGACTCTGACCAGCACCGTCCAGTACTGATCGCTTAGGCGGAAGTTCCTGGAAAAAACCCTGCGATATTGCCCTGAGTCGGTCAGTCTCCTGGCGCGGCAAAACCTGAAATCATCGACCGGCGGCACCGGGTCAGGCTGCTCAGGCGCTTAATCGCGCCCTGCCTTTTCGACGGCGGCTATTGATCACGGCACGACCTCCACGAGTCGCCATACGGGCACGAAAGCCGTGGGTACGCGCACGTTTGATTACACTAGGTTGAAATGTTCTTTTCATGACAAAAATCCAAGGTAAAGCGACAGCGACGCTGACAGAACCAAACCTGCAATTTTAGGTTTGATCCTGTACTGCTGTCAAATTGAATCTTTTGCCAAGTTTTGTATTTGCGGTGGATACCTATTACAAAGCACTATAAACTGATCTGCCGGTTTCAAACTGGATAGCTGTTCCTCCAGGCCGGTTTTTGTGACTTAACTTTTACCCTGTTCGGTTTAAAACGCCGGTAAAATCATCGCTTTTCAAAACGGATGTTCTACCGAGATCTGTCGGTTTAACGTAACTTGCGATCCTGCTGACTGATGGAGTGTTTCTGTGTCCTTACCAATCTGGAACCGTTGCCTGTCGCAGCTCGAAACTGAACTCAGCGCACAGCAACTCAATACCTGGATACGTCCGTTACAGATAGAGGAAACCGACAAGGAAATCCGCCTGTTCGCGCCCAACCGCTTTGTGCGAGACTGGGTCAAGGATAACTACTTCGCCAGGATCGAGGAAATCTCCCTGTCCATCGCCCAACCGCAGGCTATCGGCATTTCACTTGAAATCGGCAGTAGCGGGTCCACGACGCTACGTCCGGAACAACCTCGCCCGGTAGAACACATCACGCAAAAGACCTTTGCTTCGGCAACCCGGATCAGCCAGCCTGGCGATAATCAACCGCTGCACAATAATTTAAACCGCGCCTTTACTTTCGACTCCTACGTTGAAGGCAAGTCGAATCAGTTGGGCAGGGCGGCTGCGATGAAAATCGCCGAAACGCCTGGTACAGCCTATAATCCGCTGTTTATCTACGGCGGGGTCGGACTTGGCAAAACACATTTAATGCAAGCCGTGGGCAATATGATGCTGGAGACAAACCCCAGGGCGAGGGTGGTTTACCTGCATTCCGAGACCTATGTCCGGGAAATGATCAATGCCTTGCGGCAGCGGACCATCAATGAGTTCAAGCAGTTTTACAGGGGACTCGATGCGCTACTGATCGATGACATCCAGTTCTTTGCCGGCAAGGAACAATCCCAGGAAGAGTTTTTCCATAATTTCAACGCCTTGCTGGAAGGTAAACAGCAGATTATTCTCACCTGTGACCGCTACCCAAAAGAGGTGGATGGCCTGGAAGAGCGGCTAAAATCCCGTTTCGGCTGGGGTCTGACCGTCGCGATCGAACCACCCGAACTCGAAACCAGGGTCGCCATACTGCACACCAAGGCCGAAGAGGCGGGCGTCACTTTACCAAGCGAAGTGGGTTTTTTTAT
>JAGRHW010000416.1 GCA_020444765.1 Gammaproteobacteria bacterium
CGTAGCTGGACTCCCGCCTGTGCGGGAATGACGGTGAAACGACATGTTCCAGACAGCCACGTTGTCATCCCCGAATGCTTTAGTCGGGGATCCAGTGATTCCACCGGACAGTCCACAAAGACTCAAAGGCATTCCCGGCTCATTGAAGCAGCTTCAGGATGGCAGCTTGTGCCGGATCGCTTCCTGAGGTATCCGCGAGCCGTGAAGTCAAACGCCCCAATACTTTGTAAAGCCCGGATAAATCCGTGTCGAGATCCGCCTCCGCCAACGCGGCCAGATGTTTCCGGACGGTGTCGGCGTCGCCTCTGGCAATCGGTCCGGTCAGGGATTTTTCGCTGCCGAGCCTGATCAGGTTATCTGTGGTTTCACGTAACATCGGTGCCAGCAGCATCATGGACTGTTGCGTGTCCAGGCCGGCCTCGGCATGAAGTTGCCGGGCGGCATCAACCAGTGTTACCAGGTAGTTGTTCGCGACAACAGCGGCGCAATGATAAAGCGTTTTATGGGCCGGCGAGATCTGTACAAACGTTCCGCCCAAGGCATCGAACAGCGGCGCGAGTTTTTCCAGGGCGACGGTATCGCCTTCGACACCGCAAAACGTGCCGGCGAACGAGCGTATCGCACCGGCGGGATCGGCAAAACTCTTGACCGGATGGATGCTTGCAGTGGCAGCGCCACGGTCGGTGGCCGAAGCCAGTGCCTGTGACGACAAGGCACCGCTGCAATGAAACACGACACACCGGTCCAGCCAGTCGTGATTCGCGGCCAGTTCCCGGCAAACGGTTTCAATCTGTGTGTCCGGGGTTGCAATCAGTAAAAAATCACACGGCTGGATATTTGCCGAATCCTCTTCTGCAATCCCGGCACCAATAAAATCAATGGCCTGTTCGGCGCTGCTCAGGCTGCGGTTACAGACCTGTCGGATCGAGAGCGTTTTTTTATCCTGCCAGAGTCTGGCCAGACTCCGGCCAAGCTTGCCGGCGCCGATAACCGTTATACTGTTCATGTCGCCCTCCGCTGTTTGCTGCCTCGTTTTTTGGATAAATGCTCGCGAGCCAGCATATACAGGCCGCTGCCAACCACGATCGCGCCGCCGACAAGCGTCCAGCCGTCCGGCATATCCCCGAACATCAGATAGCCGATTATAATGCCCCAGGCCAGTTGCGTGTAGTTGAAGGGTTGCAGGACGACCGCCGGCGCGCATTCCAGGGATTTTATCAATAATACATGTCCGGTAAGGCCGGTGATGGACAGCGTCAGCATAAGAATCCAGCCTTGCGTGTCCGGCGTCTTCCAGACGGTTACACCCCACGCGACACTGATCAGAAAGCTGATAATGGCCATGTACAACAGGCTGGTCTCAAAATGGTCAGTGCGGCTGGCAAGGCTTGTCAGCACGCTGTAGAGCGCGAGCAACAACGCGGCCGCCAGCGCCCAGACCGCTCCGACGTCGAAAATACCCAGGCCCGGCCGCAAAATGATCAGGGTGCCGGCAAAGCCGCCGATTATCGCGATTCCCCGCCGCCAGCCGATGGATTCACCGAGCAGCGGGATGGCCAGCAACGAGGCCAGAATCGGGAAGATCATCACGATGGCATGCGCATCGGCCAGCTCCAGATAACGGACGGCAAATGCGAATGCAATAATGTCGAGGACCCAGGTGAGAGAGCGGAAGGATTGCAAAACAGGCCGTTTTGCGCGCAGCGCAAGGCGTACGCTTCGACCACGGAATTTGATCAGGCACAGGGTGAATAGCAGAAAGACCGTTTGCCGGATCAGTAAAAACTGGCCCGGCTCGTAGTCGCGCATAAGAATGCGTGTTATGCCGTCCTGCAGGGCAAAAATAAAAACAGCCGACATAGTCAGCAATATGCCGCGCAGATACGAAGGTTGACCAAGATCGGGCATGACTCCGGACTCCGTTCTCATTAGAAACAATGGGTCGGAACTTACGGGAGCCTTGAGGTGTGCAGGTCGCGGATTCCGGGTATTGTGGACAAGCGCTAGACTTTACCGCAATCCGCGCAAATGGGAAGACAAATAATGCGCGAAACCATAGAAACTGCGAGCGATACTTTCAGCCGGATTGAAGCCCGGCTCAGGCGGCGTTTTTATGTCCGTCTTTGGGAATCAGTCTGACGGGCTGGATGTTTCTTTGCCGCTCGCTTTCGCCGGCCAGACTGGCGAGTTGTCCCGAGATGTTCTGATTCAGATTTCTGTAAAGGCCGGCGAGCGTGGCGAATACATTCAGCGTCTGTTTGGTCGGATCTGTGCTTTTGCCCCGGGCGTCTTGGAGCTGCTCGTCGAGCAGACTGGATAAACTATCGACACCTTTCAGTTTTCCCGGCAGTTTTACCAGTGTGGCGTAGATAAGCCGGTTAGCGTCGGTCAGTTGCCTGACCTGGGTTTCCAGTGTTTTTTGCAGTTCGATTTCGGCATGCTCCAGGATTCTGCCGTACAAGGTCCTTATCAATTCATAAACAAGATAAGCGGCGTGGAGGTCTTTTTGTATGCCATGCAGGGTTTGCAGATACCCCAGCAGTCGCAGGCCGCGAAGCTTTTTTTTTCGATCCTGCAGAAGCAGTACCGCGCAGGAAATCCGCAATCCGCTGCAGCGTCTGTAAGTGCCGAGAATATCATTATAGCGCTGAAATTTATGCTGCTCCTTTTGCAGTGTTTCCGTCTGTTGTTTGACAAAATCCCCGTCAACATAGTTTTGTTCGAGGCGCGCGTTCAGACTGATGAGCTCGACGCTTTTCCTGCGGGTATTCTGGTAATGATTGAGCGTTTCCCCGAATTCCGGCAGGCTGGTGCGAAACTGTTTGATGGCGGCTTCGATAAAGGCAAGTTTCTTCTCATCGGACATTTTGGCGATAGAGGCGGCGCAAGCCGTGTCCCAGACGACGTCCGGCAGGAATGTCGATGAAGTGTACTCGGCAAGCTGTTTGAGCAAACGTGTTTCCCGGCCATGTTGCTGATCATCCAGCATGACCGGCTGAAGGTTCTGCATTGAGAAGTTCAGACCCAGCTCGCGATAGAAAAACGGGGTGAGCTGTTTACACAAACGCGGAAAGTCCCGAAAAAGATCACGCGAGGGTATATCGAGAGCAAGTATTCCTTGTGTGTTGTCAGCCCGGGCGTCGGCGATTCGCTCACTTAAAGGCCTTAATGACGTCCGTGTCGATGCCGGGTCAGCTGAATCCAAAACGTCTTTGGTCGTATCTCTGTCAATGGTCTTTTTTACAAGCCCGGCAAAGTCATCGACTAGCGTGGTTTGGCCGTCATTCAGTATGAGCTGCAGGTTTGTCTGCCAGCTCATTTGTACTTTCTGCTGGAGTTCCAGTGCTTCGCTGAATGCTTGACTGCCGGCCATCAGGACGGCGTTAAGATCAGCATCCTTTTCCAGAGACAGAAGAACAGGGCGTGA
>JAGRHW010000417.1 GCA_020444765.1 Gammaproteobacteria bacterium
CGCCGGATTTATCGACCAGTCCCTGTTTGACGCCAAGGTCGATCAGTTCTCCCTCGCGCGAAGAGCCTTCACCATACAGTATCTCGAATTCCACCTGCTTGAACGGTGGCGCCATCTTGTTCTTGACGACCTTGACGCGTGTTTCGTTGCCGACCACCTCGTCGCCTTTTTTAACCGCACCGATACGCCGGATATCCAGCCGCACAGACGCGTAGAACTTAAGCGCATTACCACCGGTGGTGGTTTCCGGATTACCGAACATAACACCGATTTTCATGCGAATCTGATTGATGAACACCACCAGCGTGTTGGAACGCTTGATATTACCGGTCAGCTTGCGCAGCGCCTGTGACATCAGGCGGGCGTGCAGACCGACGTGCGAGTCGCCCATATCGCCTTCGATTTCGGCCTTGGGCGTCAGCGCCGCCACCGAGTCGACCACCACCACATCGATCGCGCCGGAGCGCACCAGCATGTCGACGATTTCCAGCGCCTGGTCGCCGGTATCCGGCTGGGAAATCAGCAAATCCTCGACGTTTACGCCAAGCTTCGCGGCGTAGACGGGATCAAGCGCGTGTTCCGCATCGACAAACGCAGCGGTGCCACCGGACTTCTGGCACTCGGCGATGACCTGCAGCATCATCGTGGTCTTACCGGATGATTCCGGTCCGTAAATTTCCACGACCCGACCCTTGGGCAGACCACCGATGCCGAGCGCGACATCAAGCGACAGGGAACCGGTCGAAATGACCTCGATATCCCGAACGGCACTGGCATCGCCCATGCGCATCACCGCGCCCTTACCAAACTGTTTTTCTATTTGCCCGAGCGCTGCCGCCAGCGCTTTTTTGCGATTGTCATCCACGTGATTTTCTCCTGTAATGGGTCTTCAGAGCGCCATGCGCAAGCGAAACACACTGCTCTTCAATAAGGTTGCGCATGGCAGTAACATCCCTATTTTCACTGCCGCAGAAAAATTCTCTTGTCCGAACCGTCAGCCATTGAACAGGCTATTGTTCGCAGGCCGGATTTTTTGCCCCGCCATTGGCGGCTTCGCCCAGCTGGCCGCACAGATCCTCTATTTTTTCGTTGATGCTGGACAGTTTGTAGTCACTGTCCTTGATCTGATCATTGACCATTTCCAGCTCCTTGTTCGAGGCGTCAATATTTTCCTTGAGCTTTTGCAGCTCTTCTTTTTGCTGTTCCAGTTGCGCCTTGAGATCATCGATCTCGGCGGTCTGCGCAAAGGCCACGCCGCCAAGCATCAACAAACCGGTAACCACAGAAAATACATGCTTCATGATTCAGCTCCGAATAAAGTCGTCTATGTTACCATCCAATAAAGACAAAAGTCCCATCAAGGCATATTCGCAGGCCAGCTGCCGGACGTGCTTTCTGTCACCACCGAATTGCTGTGTTACCGCGTAATTGTCGTCGGTATCCCTGGCCGACCAGGCAAAACAGACCGTCCCGACCGGTTTTTGCGCACTCCCGCCATCCGGGCCGGCGATACCACTGACCGCAACGCTGATGCCCGCCTCGCTGTTGCGCAAGGCGCCGAGCGCCATCTCGCGAACCACTGGCTCACTGACAGCGCCGTATTTCGACAACGTCGTTTGGGTGACGCCGAGCATTTGTACTTTAGCCAGGTTGGTGTAGGTGACAAAGCCTCGGTCGAACCAGCCGGAACTGCCGGCAGTATCAGTAATGGCGGCGGCAATCATGCCACCGGTACACGACTCGGCCGTGCAACAAAGCACCCCGCGTTGAGTGGCACTGTAACCAAGGTCTTGTGAATATCTATCGATGCGTTGCAGTACTGACATCATCCATAAAGACTATCCGGCCAACGGAAATCCAAACGTCCTATCATTTCAGAAGTGCGGCGTCAGGGTCAATTGCTGATACAAAATCTTACATTTAACGCGATACAACACGGACTATACAGGGAATCCGCGAAAAGAATAGTCTGTCGGTTTTCTGTGTGCCGCCAACTTACCTCCACGGCCGATTCGGTTTTTTTGTAGAATGCGCCGCATGAACGAAAGCAAGCCGAACAATCATACCCCGATGATGCAGCAGTACCTGAAAATCAAGGCGGAATTTCAGGACATGCTGGTGTTTTACCGGATGGGTGATTTCTATGAATTATTTTATGACGATGCCCGCGAAGCCGCGAGAGTGCTGGACATTACCCTGACTGCACGCGGCAAGTCAGGCGGTTCGCCGATCCCGATGGCAGGTATTCCCTACCACGCGGCGGATAACTATCTGGCACGGCTCGTCAGTCAGGGCCTGTCGGTGGCCATTTGCGAACAGATCGGTGATCCGGCCACCTCCAAGGGACCGGTCGAACGGGCCGTGACGCGCGTCATCACACCCGGCACCGTCACCGACGAGGCCTTGCTGAAAGACCGCGAAACCGCACTGTTAGTCGCGGTTTGCGAGTCCGCGGAACAATACGGCATCGCCATGCTCGATCTGGCCAGCGGCCGTTTCTCGGTAGAGGAAATCACCGGCACGGAAGCCTTGATGGGCGAACTGGAACGCCTGCAGCCGGCTGAGCTGCTGCTCAGCGAGGATTTCAGCACCTCGCATCCGGTCAACCGGCTCAAGCGGCGCAAGAACCGTCCGCCCTGGCACTTCGATACGGAGAGCGCCCGGCAACAGCTTGTCAGCCATTTCAAGACCCGCGATCTTTCCGGTTTCGGCTGTGAGTCGTTGCCGCTGGCGATCGGTGCTGCGGGTTGTATTTTGCAATATGTCAAGGATACCCAGCGTTCGGCCCTGCCGCATCTTACCGGCATCACCACCGAAACCACTTCCGACAGCGTCATCATGGATGCCAGCACCCGGCGCAATCTGGAGCTTGAACACAATTTGTCGGGCGGCCGCAGCCACACCCTGCTCGATGTACTCGACTGTAACCGGACCAGCATGGGCAGCCGTGAGCTGCGCCGCTGGCTGAACCGGCCATTGCGCGACCACGATCTGCTCCGTGAGCGGCATCAGGCGATTGCCGATCTGCAGGCCTGCGGCTGTGTCGAAGAGATTCGCGCACTGTTACAGCAGATCGCCGATATGGAACGTATTCTGACCCGCGTTGCTCTGCTCAGCGCGCGGCCGCGGGATCTCTCCTCGCTGCGCGACAGCCTTGCCATATTGCCCGGATTACAAGCTGCCCTCGAACCCTTGAGTTCTCCCCGGCTTGCCCGGCTGACCGGACAGATCGGCACCTATCCCGAACTGCACGATTTGCTGACATCCGCCCTGGTCGAGGTACCACCGTTGCTGATCCGCGATGGCGGAGTCATCGCCGATGGCTACGACAGCGAACTCGATGATTACCGCAACCTCAGCACCAATGCCGAAGCCTACCTGCTGGAGCTGGAAAGCCGCGAGCGCGCGGCCACCGGCATCAGTAAT
>JAGRHW010000418.1 GCA_020444765.1 Gammaproteobacteria bacterium
CTGAGTCCCGGCGCGGAGGCGGCAAAGCCGTCAAACAGCGTGTTGATTTTGTCGCAGATCAGCTGCCCTTTCTCGCTACTGTTGACCAGATCGGCGATCGACTGCATGGCGCCGAGGGCTTCCTGCAGATTGTTGATATCGCTGATCCAGACGGGGTAACTGCCGGCCAACTGGTCTATGCCGCTTTGATAATTCTCTTCCTTGTTGGCAATGATCAGATCCGGCTTGAGGCCGGCTATTTTTTCAAAGTCGAACTTCTTCGTGCCACCGACCGTGACCCGGCCGTTCAGCACGTCCGGCGGCCGCGTGCAATAACGCGTCACGCCCGCCAGCCGCAGACCGATTTGCAGATCCACCAGGTATTCGGTGATCGACGGCACCAGCGAAACAACGCGCTGCGGCTCATGTGGCACCACGACTTTTCTGCCCAGCTGATCGCAAACAATTCTTTTCATGCTGCGTTATTTCCCCCACCCGGTGGTTTGCTCCGGCACAGCCCGCGCACCGTGATTCTTTTTATCGATCATACTCAATATAGCCGCGTCCGGCCTGGTGCGACTACTGCGCGCACCAGCCGCCGTCGATCGACTGCATGGAACCTGTCACGCCAGCCGCCTCGTCACCGGCGAGAAACACACAGAAGGCCGCCACCTGATCGATCGAGACAAACTCCTTGGTCGGCTGGTTTCTCAGCATGACGTCGTTGATAACCGCATCTTCGCTGATACCGCGGGATTTCGCCGTATCCGGAATCTGCGCTTCGACCAGCGGCGTCCAGACATAACCCGGACAGACCGCGTTGACCGTAATCCCCTGGGTGGCAACTTCCAGCGCAACGGTTTTGGTCAGCCCCGCCACCCCGTGTTTGGCCGTGACATAGGCCGATTTATAAGCCGAGGCGACCAGCGCGTGCGCCGAGGCGATATTGATGATCCGCCCCCAGCCCTTTTCCTTCATACCCGGCAAGGCGAGTCGAATGGTATGGAAGGAAGCCGTCATATTCAGCGCGATGATCTTGTCCCATTTGTCGACCGGAAATTCGTCGACCGGCGCGACGTGCTGAATACCGGCGTTGTTGACCAGAATGTCGACACCGCCCAGATCGTTGCGGATACGCGTCATCATCGCCTCGATCTGTGCCACATCGGTCAGATCGGCGGCGTCATAAATAACCTTGACGCCATGTGTCTTTTCCAGCGACGCGCGTTCGTTTTCGATGGCCTGCGGATCGCCGAATCCGTTCAGCACCACATTGGCGCCCTTCGCCGCAAACGCGTGGGCGACGCCCTGACCGATACCGCTAGTGGAACCTGTTACAAGAATGGTTTTGCCGTGAAACATACTGTCTTCTCCGCGTGTGGCTGCAACCAGCCCGAATGTAAGCGGCCATTATAGGGAATGCCGGACAAAGCTCCATAGCGTTTCGGTGATTTCCGCAAACCGGCTTTGAGGTGGCCAAATGCTACGCTTGTCACTAAGATACCGCCTCACTCAACGGAACCGATTTGATGAGCGTTTTTTACCGCAACGTCCCTCTGCTGACCACGACCCAGGCTCTGATGATGAGCGGCAACTCCCTGCTGGTCGCCATCTCGGCACTGACCGGTCATCACCTCGCCACCGACAAGTCGCTGGCGACCCTGCCGCTCGCCGCGCAGTTTATCGCCACCATGCTGACCAGCATTCCGGCCGCCATGCTGATGGCGCGGATCGGTCGCAAGCAGGCTTTTATGGCCGCTACGTCACTCGGCATGAGTGGCGCCCTGCTCGCCACTTATGCGATTCTCAACGGCAGTTTCTGGCTGTTCACGCTGGCCACCATGTTGATCGGTGCTTTTAACGGCTTCGGCAATTATTACCGCTTCGCGGCCGCCGATTCGGTCGATGCCGGACAGAAAGCGCGGGCGATTTCCTGGGTGATGGCGGGCGGCGTGATCGCCGCCATCGTCGGCCCGAATCTCGCCAGATACAGCCGCGACCTGCTCGAAAACGCGCCTTTTGCCGGCAGTTTCGCCGCGCTCTTCACGCTCTATGTGATTTCGCTGGCGGTGCTGGGCTTTCTCGCCCTGCCGGCCAAACCGGCCGATGAAATGAACGCACCGGCGACGCCTGCGCGGCCGCTCGTCGAAATCGCCCGCCAGAGCAAATTTATCGTCGCGCTGATCTGCGGCATGCTCGGCTATGGCGTGATGTCGCTGGTCATGACCGCCACGCCGCTCGCCATGCACCACCATCATCATGTTTTCGATGACACGGCGTTCGTCATTCAGTGGCATGTGCTCGGCATGTTCGCGCCGTCTTTTTTTACCGGCCGGCTGATCAGCCGCTGGGGGCTGATCAATATCATGCTGACTGGCGCACTGCTCGGGCTGGCCTGCGTCGGCATCAATCTGATCGGCACCAGCGTCTGGCACTTCTGGCTTGCCCTGCTGTTGCTCGGTATCAGCTGGAATTTTCTGTTTATCGGCGCGACCACTCTGCTGACCGAAACCTACCATGCCGAGGAGCGTGCGCGCACCCAGGCAGTCAATGATTTTGCGGTTTTTACCGCGGTCGCCCTGTCGTCCCTGTCGGCCGGTTATCTGCAACACCAGTTCGGCTGGCAGGCAGTGAATATCGGTGTGATTCCCTTGCTGATGATTATCCTGCTGAGTCTTGTCTGGTTAAGAATCAGGCCGGCAGAAACTGTTCAAAGCGCGCCAGAGGCGGGCTCATAAACCTATTTAAAGGCGGTGAAACACCGCCGGCTTTTGCAGGCCTTCGGCGAGCTCAACCAAACGCTGGTGGTGGGTAAACAATACAACCTGGGTTTTTTCCGCAAACGCCGAAAACAGTTCAAGCGCCGCCATCGTGCGTTGGTCGTCAAATTCGATCAGTACATCGTCGACGATAAAAGGCATGCGGTGCCTGTTATCGATAAACTGATCGATGGCGGCCAGCCGCAGGGCAAGATACAACTGATCGCGCGTACCGCTGCTCATGCCCTCGACACCAACCCGCTCGGCGTTGGCGCGCAGGGCGATTAACACCGGCTGATCCTTGTCATCGATATCCGTGTCCAGCGCGACAAAGGAACCGAGCGTCAGGCTTGCAAAATACTCGCTGGCGCGCGACAGCATCGGACCCTGATGTTTTTTGCGGAAACGTTCGATCTCGTCGCGCAAGACTCTCGCGGCCAGCTTCAGGCTGATATACTCTCTCGCCTGTTGCTCTATCACGGTGATTTTTTCTGCCGCCTGCTCGGCCAGTGCAGCCGCCTGATCGTTGCCGTCCATCAGCTCCAGTTCTTTTTGTTCACGCCCGCTGCGCTCGAACAGTTGTTTCTGCCGAGGCTCGAGTTCCTGCTCAATGGATTCAGCAAGCTGGCCGATCTCGGCGCCTAGCGTCGCCGGATCGATGTTTTGCAAGGCCGACTCCAGCGTCGCC
>JAGRHW010000419.1 GCA_020444765.1 Gammaproteobacteria bacterium
GTCGGTGTTGCTGAACATCCTGCTCGCAGTGTTTTTCGCGCTGGCCTCCGAGGCGCTGGTTTTATGGGTTCGAAAACGCCCGCTCCTGCCGACGCTCGGTGATTTCAGCGCGCTGGTAACCGCCTGGCTGTTTGCCCTGACCCTGCCCCCGCTGCTGCCCTGGTGGGCTACCGCGCTCGGCATCGTATTCGCCATTGTGGTCGCCAAGCATTTATATGGCGGACTCGGCTTTAATCCGTTCAATCCGGCGATGGTCGGTTACGTGCTGTTGCTGATTTCCTTTCCCCGCCAGATGACGGC
This sequence comes from Gammaproteobacteria bacterium, assembly GCA_020444765.1. Next base: position 301 of record JAGRHW010000419.1, read on the forward strand.
CTGGAGCGCCCCGCGCTCGATCAGTGAAAACTGGCCCTCGCTTGGCGACACCTTCTCTGCGGTTTTCGCCTCGGCGCCTATCGATGCCTTTACCATGGCGACGCCACTCGGCGCGGTCAAAACCCATTTGTCGCAAAACGGGCTGATTCCCGAACTCGACGGCTCACCCTTGCTCGGCCTGCTGGGCGGCACAGGCTGGGAATGGATCAATCTGGCCTGGTTGCTGGCCGGCCTTTGGCTGATTCACCGCAAAATCATCAGCTGGCATATTCCGGCGGCGATGCTCGGCAGCCTGTTTCTGCTGGCGACCGCCTTTTATATTGGCGACACGGATTCCTATCTGTCGCCGGTGTTCCAGCTCTTCAGCGGCGCGGCGATTCTGGGGGCTTTCTTTATCGCTACGGACCCGGTCACGGCACCGGCCAGCCATGGCGGCAAAGTCATGTTCGGCATCGGCATCGGCGTGTTGGTGTTTATCATCCGTGGCTGGGGCGGCTATCCGGACGGCGTGGCGTTCGCGGTATTGCTGATGAATATGGTGGTGCCGACCATTGATTATTTTTATCGTCCCAAGGTATTCGGGCAATCATGAAGGCCTGGCTCGACAGTCTGCCGCCGTTGATTCGCAGCATGATTTTCTCGGCTCTGATACTGGGTGGGTTCGCCGCGCTCAGCACCGCGTTGCTGTCGATCACTAATGAGGCCACCCGCGACGCCATCGCGCTTAGCGAGCAACAGGCGCTGCTCAGAAGTCTTCACGAAATTCTTCCCGACGAACGTTACGATAACGATCTGCTCGCAGATCGCATCAGCGTCCGTCATTCCCTGCTCGGCACGAATCTGCCGGTCGATGTCTACCGGGCCAGGCTGGCCGGGCAAGACAGCGCGGTGATTATCGCCGCGCAGGCGCCCAACGGCTACAACGGTCGGATAAAATTACTGGTCGGCATCAACACCGACGGCACGCTGGCGGGCGTTCGCGCCACCTCGCACAAGGAGACGCCGGGGCTTGGCGATGATATCGAACTGGCCAGGTCCGACTGGGTGCTCGGCTTCAACGGTAAATCGCTCGATCAGCCGGCAGCCAAACAATGGGCAGTCAAAAAAGACGGCGGTGTGTTCGATCAATTTACCGGTGCGACCATAACGCCGAGAGCGGTCGTTGGCGCCGTCTACAATACCCTGAAATATTTCAGCGAAAACCGCCGTTTTCTGTTTGAGCAAGCCAGCGAGCAAACCGACTGATCACGCGGCCCTCCCTGCCCCGGAATCCACCGTAAAACCAGCCGAAAAGGTTATGCCTTTTACCTTGAATTCGATGTTAGTATCTTTATTCCAAGCTTGAATCGACGTATAAAACAGGCTTATCAACACTGACAATTCCAGCTTGGCTATATGTTGTTAGCCGTTAAGACGACGGCTTGAGAACACCGCACGGTGACAGGCTAAACGATGGGGAAGGTGCTAGCACGATGAGAACGATAAAACAGCTATTGGAAGGAAAGGCTCCGCAAATCTGGTCAGTGGAGCCCGGCAGCTCGGTATACGACGCGATGAAACTGATGTCTGAAAAGGATGTCGGCGCGTTGCTGGTGATGAACGGCGATAAACTCAGCGGCTTGTTCTCGGAGCGCGACTACGCACGTAAAGTCATACTGATGGACAGGTCTTCCCGCGACACCCGGGTTGAAGAAATCATGACACGAAAGGTGTATACGACACACCCTGACGATACCGTCCAGCATTGCATGGGCGTTATGACCAGCAACCGATTCAGGCATCTGCCGGTGGTCGACAACAACGAAAAAATTCTCGGCATGGTATCGATCGGCGATCTGGTCAAATCGGTCATCGACGAACAGCAGTTCCAGATTGAACAACTGGAACAATATATCAACAGCTGAAACCGGGTTCCGGTTTGACGCACAAATAATCCCCGCCCTGAAAAACAGGCGCGGGGATTTTTTAAATCCGAACTGCTATTGAATCAAGGAAGAGGCCGGGCTAGCGCACGAAAACCGGCCCAAGTCCGAATCCCCAGAGGATAGCCGTGGCGATCAAAATGCCGACGAACACGACCAGCACCACCGTCAATACAGCACTGGAAAACAGAAAACCGCGATCACCCGGTAAATTCAGCACGACCGGCAGCCCGGTGTACAGCAGATACGTTGAATAGGCGATTGCCGCCAGCAGGCCGAGCATGTAAAGCCATAAGGAGGGGAAAAAACCCAGCACGCCGGCCAGCAACATCGGGGTCGCCACATACGCGACAAGCGCGATGCAACGGCTTTGGTTGGGGTTTTCTATGCCGTAGGTTTCGGCCATCCAGTAAACCGACCGGCCGATGATATAAATACCGACAAGCGCGGCAAAATAGGCTGCAAGACACATCAGGAACGCACTGCCCATCGTCAGCTTGGCTGCGGTCATGGAACTCAGGCCTGGTTTCCAGCCGATCTGAGTGGCGCCGATAAAACCGGCGATTGCCGGTATGGCCGCCAGAATAAAGACGTGGGACATGTAGCAATCCTTGACGGTGCACTCCTCGTCCCTGATGGTTTCAAATTCCCGCTTCGGGTTGGTAAACAATCCAAAGACATGCGTCAATACCATGGTTTCCTCTCCTCAATTTCAAGTTGCCCTGGATAACAAAACTGGCCGGCCGCACTGTCCGGCCAGTCAACAAAGTATAAATCAATATTTATATAAGTATTTGATTATATTGATTCATAGCCTTCAAAGCGGTTTTTTTATCATTGTATCCGCAAAATCATTATGATTGAGCAAAATAAATATGGCAATTCAAAATATTCAATACTTGAAAACCCGGACGCTGCTATCTGACAAGGGGACTTATCTGCTGATGCTGGAAAGTCGCGGGCACCTGATGATCGAGGTCGGCAAGCGTGGCGCCATGGCCCTCGAGCCCGGCTTTTACCTGTATGTCGGAAGCGCTTTCGGTCCGGGTGGCATCAAGGCCAGGGTCGGACGCCACCTGTCAGCGGACAAGCCCTTGCGCTGGCATATTGATTATTTACGCAGGGTCACTACTGTACGTGAGGTTTGTATCAGCTACGATCCACGACAACTCGAGAGCAAATGGGTCGACGC
>JAGRHW010000041.1 GCA_020444765.1 Gammaproteobacteria bacterium
ATTCAGCTGTTCGCCGACACCAACCAGGAAGCACTGGACTTGCATATTCAGGCTTTCCGTCTCGCCGAGTTGCTCAGTTGTCCGGTGATGGTCTGCATGGACGGTTTTATCCTGACGCATGCCTATGAGCCGGTTGATCTGCCGCAACAGGCCGAGGTCGACGAATTTCTGCCGCCCTTCGAGCCCGTCCAGGTGCTCGATCCGTCCGATCCGTATTCGATAGGCGCGATGGTCGGGCCGGATGCATTTACCGAGGTGCGTTATCTCGCCCATCAGAAGCAGCTCGAAGCACTGACCGTGATCCCGCAGATCGATAGTGAGTTTGAGGCGATTTTCGGCCGTTCCAGCGGCGGACTTATCAAGTCGTATCGTTGCGAGGGCGCCGAGACCATCGTGGTCGCGCTGGGTTCGGTCAACGGAACGATTCAGGATTCGGTCGATGCATTGCGTGACGAGGGATTGTCAATCGGCTCGGTCAGTATCAAGTCGTTCCGGCCGTTTCCGCTCGAAGCCCTGCACGACGCGCTGGCCGGCGCCAAACGTATCGTCTGTGTGGAGAAAAGTCTTGCCCCGGGGCTCGGTGGGGTACTGGCCTCCAATGTGCGGATGTCCCAGCGCGGTCTGCGGCATCCGGTTTATACGGTAATCGCCGGACTTGGTGGCAGGCCTGTATTGCAAAAATCGCTGATGGATATTTTCCAGCGCGCGGCGAACGACGAACTCGACGACGTCAGCTTCCTGGATATCAACTGGGATGTCATCAACAGGCAACTGACCCGGGCGCGTGACACCCGGCACTCGGGACCGATCGCCGAAAATGTTCTGCGCTCGCTCAACCCGGGCGGCCCGATCTCCGTATCGTAGAGGTTACAGCTATGGACAAGACTGAGACATACCAGCAGGTCCGGTTTTACCAGACCGGTACCCATACCGTCGGCAACCGTTTGCTCGATCCGTCACTGCGGACCGTGCAGGCGAGTCAGGACCGTTCCAATGCCATCACCTCCGGACACCGCGCCTGCCAGGGTTGCGGTGAAGCGCTTGGCGCGCGTTATGCGCTCGACGCCGCGGTCCGCGCCACCGGCAAACAACTGGTTGCGGTCAATGCCACGGGTTGTCTTGAAGTGTTTACCACGCCTTACCCGGAAACCTCCTGGCAGATACCCTGGCTGCATTCCCTGTTTGGGAATACTGCAGCCGTGGCGACCGGTATGGCGGCCGCGATGCGGGTGCGTGGCAAGGACAAGGTGCGTGTGGTCGCCCAGGGTGGCGACGGCGGCACCACGGATATAGGTTTCGGCTGTCTGTCCGGCATGTTCGAACGCAACGACGATGTGTTGTACATCTGCTACGACAACGAAGCCTATATGAATACCGGCGTGCAACGTTCGAGCGCCACACCGCCGACGGCACGAACCGCAACCACCCAGGCGATCGGCGATGCGCCCGGTAATGTCTTCGGTACCGGCAAGTTTGTACCGCGTATTGCGATGGCGCACAACATTCCCTATGTCGCCACGGCCAGCATCGCGGAGCTGCACGATCTGGAGGCCAAGGTCGAAAAGGCCATGCAAATACAAGGCGCGAGATATCTGCATATTCTCGTACCTTGTCCGTTAGGCTGGGGAAGTGCTTCGCAGGACACCATCAAAATTGCAAGGCTGGCGGTGGAGAGCGGCCTGTTTCCGGTTTTCGAAGCGGAGCATGGCGAAATCACCGGCTCGCATAAAATCCGTCGCCAGGTACCGGTCGAGGAATACCTGAAAATCCAGAAACGCTTTGCCCATCTGTTTCGCGATGAGCCGGAAAGCCGTGAACGGATAGTGGCGATTCAGCGCATGGCGGATGCCAATATCCGGCGTTACGGGCTGCTTGGAGAATCCTTATGAAACATCCGCAATTGCCGTTTGCCATTTCCCTGGACCCCGGTAGCAGTCTTGCAAATCATACGGGCACCTGGCGTACCCTGAAACCGCTTTATGTGGATAAGCTGCCGCCTTGCAATCATGCCTGCCCGGCCGGCGAGAATATCCAGAACTGGCTGTATCACGCCGAATCCGCCAGCTACCAGGATGCCTGGCACAAAATCATGGAAGAAAACCCCTTGCCGGCAATCATGGGGCGCGTCTGTTATCACCCCTGTGAAGATTCCTGTAACCGCCAGCATCTGGACAGCGCGGTCGGCATCAATTCAGTCGAACGCTTTCTCGGCGATATGGCGCTTGAACAAAACTGGCAGCCCGAACCGCCCGTGGCGGAAACCGGCAAACGGGTGCTGGTCGTCGGCGCCGGTCCGAGCGGTTTGTCGGCAGCCTATCATCTGAGGCGTTTCGGTCACGCCGTGACGATTCGCGAGGCCGGCCCCATGAGCGGCGGCATGATGCGTTTCGGCATTCCGCGCTACCGCCTGCCGAGAGATGTGCTGGATGGCGAGGTGCAGCGCATTCTCGATCTGGGTGTCGAGCTGCAACTCAATACCCGGGTGGACGATGTGGACGCCGTGTTTGCCGAGGGGTTTGATGCGGTATTTCTGGCGGTGGGTGCGCATCTGGCCAAACGTATCGATATTCCGGCTCACCAGTCGGCGCGCATACTCGACGCGGTCGGCGTGCTGCGGGATATGGAAACCGGCGACACGCCACCGCTGCTTGGCCGACGGGTAATGGTCTACGGCGGCGGCAATACGGCGATGGATGTTGCGCGTACCGCCAAGCGGCTTGGCGCGGCGGAATCGATCATCGTTTATCGCCGGACCCGCGAGCAAATGCCGGCGCATGAATTCGAAGCCCGCGAAGCCGAGGAAGAGGGCGTGTTGATTCATTGGCTGCGCACGATCAAGACCATCGACGAAACCGAAGTGACGGTGGAAAAGATGACCATCGACGCAGAAGGCCGTCCACAACCGACCGGAGAATTCGAAACCCTGGAAGCGGACGCGCTGGTGCTGGCGCTGGGGCAGGATGTCGATCTGTCATTCCTTGAGCAGGTGACCGGTGTGGAAACCCAGGACGGCGTCGTGCAGGTCAGTGAGCAGATGATGACCGGCCGCGAAGGCCTTTTCGCCGGTGGCGATATGGTGCCTTCCGAGCGAACCGTGACCCGCGCGGTCGGGCATGGCAAGCGCGCGGCGCAAAATATCGACGCCTGGTTACGCGGGGGCGCTTTTGTAAAACAGCAGGCTCATCCGCTGGCGGAATTCGATTCACTCAATACCTGGTATTACGGCGATGCGCCGAAAACCGTTGCCGGCGAACTCGATCTGATTCGCCGCCAGACCAGTTTCGAGGAAGTGCACAAAGGCCTGGACGAAGACAATGCGCTTTACGAGGCGCGACGGTGCCTGTCTTGTGGTAATTGTTTTGAATGTGACAACTGCTACGGTATCTGTCCGGACAACGCCATTAAAAAGCTTGGCGTCGGCAAGGGCTTTGAGGTGAATCTGGATTACTGCAAGGGCTGCGGCATGTGTATGGCGGAATGTCCGTGCGGTGCCATTGTCATGGTCGACGAGGATAAATAAAGCCTGCCCGGAAGCTGTTGCGATGGATGCAGAATAAACAAGCCCGCGTCACTCGCGGCGATCTGCCACGAGTGATGTCCTGTCTGTCTGCGCGGAGCTTCTAGTTTTGTAAAAAGTCGCTCAGTGTGCGAAATAAATCCGTTTCGGTCAGCATGCCCACGACACGGGCCTGCTCGCCGATGACCGGCACGCAACCGATCCGGTGCCTGTCCATTAACTGCACGGCATCGAGCAGAGCGTCGTCCGGTTTTACGGTATACAGCTCGGTATGCATGACATCGGTGATCTCCGCCGGCGCTTCGAGATAACAGCGTGCCGCTGTTTGCAAATCGCGCAAGGTCACCAGGCCGATCAATGTCTCGTTTTTGTCGACCACCGGCAGGTGATGAATCGCATGGTCGTCCATGATACCGAAGGCGGATTTATAATCGGCGTCGCCGCGGATCGTCACCGGGGCTCCGCTCATTTTATCTTTTACCAACATAACGATGGTCCTCTTCCTCTATACGGGATGTTTGGTCTGATTTTATTCGACCCCAGATTAAGATAACCTGATTCCTTACAAAATGCATGGAAATTAAGGGGGAGATCGATCATGACAGAAAATGAAAGCAGACTCGATAAGCTGGTCGCCGAGGCAAGAAACAGTCGCGAAGAGCGCGAGCAGGGCTACAGGGACAGAGCGCTGAAACTTTATCCCTGGATCTGCGGCCGCTGTTCGCGCGAATTTACCCGGGAAAACCTGCAGGAACTGACCGTTCATCACCGCGACCATAACCACGACAACAATCCGCCGGACGGCAGCAACTGGGAATTGCTCTGTGTTTATTGTCACGATAATGAACACGCGCGCTATGCTGATCATCTGGCGGCCGGCCAGCCGCCCGCGCAGGAACGCGAACGCCCGGTCGTTACCCACAACCCCTTCGCCGATCTGAAGTCGATGCTGGACAAGGATCGGCAGGACTGAGCGGCCCGGCGCTCACGCTTGCTTGAGCAGCGGATCGCGCAACGCAGGGAATATCTGCTGGATCAGGATGTCGGTTTTGCGCCGGGCCGGGTATCGTAAAAATCGCTCAATGCAAGTCCGGGTTGGTAAATTCGGCAATCACATTCAGGCAGTCACCCATCTTGATCAGAGACGGAATATGGCGGGCGAGGATGATACCGTCGCGTGGTGCGTGGTAGACGACCGGCGGCATGGCGGTGCGTTCGGTGATATGGATACGGGCCACGATATCGCCTTCCCGGACGGTATCGCCGATCGAGACGACCGGTTCCATCAGCCCGGTATGCTCGGAAAAAATATAGGAGCGGCTGTCGGGCATATTGAGTCCGATGCTACCGCCGGGGTTTGGCGTGATTTCCCCGTCGAGAATGCCGGCGTGAATCAGAAAATTGTCTACCCCCCGTTTGGCGATCTCGATTGATTTCGGTGTGGTGGTACCGCCGCCACCGAGCTCCGTGGAAACGAATACCTTGCCCATGCGTTCGGCTTCGGTGTCGTACATGCCGCCGGCATCGATCTCCAGCAGTCTGACGCAATAAGGCGCGCCGAAGGCCTGCATGGCGGCGTCGCTGAGTGTTTGCTGACGCTCGTCATCCAGCTGGTGGCAAGTGGCAAAGGGCAGAAAATCAAGTGTTTTGCCGCCCGAGTGTATATCGAGCACATAGTCGGCCATCGGTAGCAGCGTGCGGCTAAAATAGTCGGCGATGATCTCGGTAACCGAGCCATCGGGGCGGCCCGGGAAAATCCGGTTCATATTCAGTTTGTCGATTGGCGAGACGCGTGTCGCGGTCAGAAACGCCGGGTAATTCATCGCCGGGATGATGATCACCCGCCCGTGAATATCGCTGATGTCCGTGCGCCCGGCAAAATTGAACAGCGCGACCGGGCCTTCATATTCGTCGCCGTGGTTGCCGCCGGTGATCAGTGCGGTCGGGCCTTCGCCGACTTTCATCTGGGTGATCGGGATCATGATCGCGCCCCAGGCCGAGTCGTCGCGTGAATGCGGTAGCCGCAAAAAACCATGCTGGATGCCGTCCTCTTCGAAATTGATCGTGGCGACTATCGGGTTCTCGCGCATGGGTGTGGACCTCCGTGATTCATTAACTTGTTATTTGACCAGCAGTTTACGCGGCACGCTGGACAGGCAGGCGCCGCCGTTTTCCGTCACCGTCAGGCTTTCGGTGATCTCGAATCCCCAGTCGTCGAACCACATGCCGGGCATGAAATGAAAACACATACCGGCTTGTAAAACGGTATTGTCGCCAGCCCGCAGACTCATGGTGCGCTCGCCCCAGTCCGGCGGATAACTCAGACCGATCGGGTAGCCGCAGCGGTTGTTTTTTTCGTAGCCGTGTCGCTTGAGATGCGAGAAAAACGTTTCGGCGACTTCGGCGCAGGTATTGCCAGGCTTGAACATCTCCAGCGTCAGCGCGATACCGTCGACGATCACCTGTTCGATGTCGCGGTACTTGGCCGGCGGGTCACCGAAATACAAGGTGCGTGAAACCGGGCAGTGATAGCGGGCGTGGACCCCGCTCAATTCCAGAAACATGCCGTCGTTGTCGGCGATCGTTTCGCCATCCCAGGTCAGGTGGCAGGCCGAGGCCTCTTCGCCCATGCCCATCAGCGGGACGATCGCCGGGTAATCGCCGAAATAATCCCCGCTGCCGAGCGCGCCGGCGTGCAGGATTTCCGCGACCAGCTCGTTTTTGCGCATTCCTGGTGCAGCGACGTCCAGAATCCGCTGATAGATTTTCTCCGTGACCTGTCCGGCCCGCTGCATATAGGTGATTTCCTGCGGCGACTTGACCGCGCGCTGCCAGTTCACCAGTGCGGTGGCGTCGACAAACACGGCATCCGGCAGCCCGGCCTGCAGCGACTCCATGGCTCGCGCGGAAAAATAATAGTTGTCTTTTTCGACGCCGATCCGGCATTTGCCAAGCCCGCGTTGCAGCAATTGCTCAGCGAGATAATCCATCGGATGGCGTTCCGGCGATTGCACGTAGTGGTCCGGGTAGCTGAGGATCTGTGCCTCCGGCAAATCGGTGGTCAACAGCGCGGTCGGCGCATCGATGCCGCGGCCATACCAGAACAGTTCGTCGTTTGTGCCGATCACCAGGCACTGATGCACATAGAAGGACCAACCGTCAAAACCGCTCAACCAACACATATTCGACGGGTCGTAGACGATCAGCAGATCGAGATTTTGCTCAATCATCGCACTACGGGTTTTTTGCTGGCGGGTTGCGTACTCGGCCTTTTCAAATCGCCGGCGGCTGGGTTTCATTGCGTGGTCCTCGGTTAATGTATACATCTTTCTTATTTACACCATTTTTTTCTGCAAATTCCAAGCATTTTTTTCGTCATCAAAAAGTATTTGTATACTTCTGCTTGAGTTTTAGGTCGATTTGAGAAAATATAGGGACGGCTGAGTTCCGGTTGCCGTGTCGTGAGGCTTGTCACTTTAGCCGGAGATCGAACCATTTGTGAGACCAGACAGGAGAGATCAACCATGAAAACCCCCACACGACCAACCCTGATAGCCGGTGTTTTGAGCGGTCTTGTCGCGTTTGCAGGCGCCGCGCAAGCGGAAACTTGGAAATACGCGCACGAAGAGTCCGCCACCGATGTGCAAGGCGTCTATGCACAGAAATTCAAGGAAGCGATCGAAGCGAACTCCGATCACGAAATACAATTGTTTCCTTACGGAACGCTCGGTGAGTCGGCCGATATCATGGAACAGACCCAGGCCGGAATCCTGCAGTTTGTCGACCAGTCACCGGGTTTCACGGGTGCGCTGATTCCCGAGGCACAGGTTTTTTTCGTTCCCTATCTGCTGCCGCAGGACCCTGACAAACTGAACACGTTTTTCAGCACCAGTAAGGCGATCAACGAGGACTTCAAAAAACTCTACGCCGATAACGGGCTGGAACTGCTGAAGATGTTCCCCGAAGGTGAGGTGGCGATGGCGACCAAAGAGGAAGTCAAAAGCCCGGACGACCTCAACGAAGTAAAATTCCGCGTTATGACCAACCCGCTGCTGGTCGAATCCTACAAGGCTTTTGGTGCAACCCCGACCCCTTTGCCCTGGGGTGAGGTCTACGGCGGTCTGCAAACCAATATAATACAAGGCCAGGAAAACCCGGTATTTTTTATCGAATCCGCAAAAATCCATGAAGTCACCGACGTCATTACTTTTGCCGGTCACAATAACTTCACGACCGCCGTGATGGCCAACAAGGAGTTCTACGACGGCCTGAGCGACGAAGACAAGCAGCTTGTCCAGGACGCCGCGCAGGCGGCTTTCGACTACACCGTCGATTACCAGAAAAACCTCGGTGACGAGTCGCTGGAAAAAATCAAAAAAGCCAAGCCGGAAATGAAAGTTGTCGTTCTGAGCGCGGAGGAGCGTCAACCGTTCCGCGATGCGGCAGCCGAAGTCGAAGCCAAGTTTCTCGAAATGACCGGCGACAGTGGCAAAGCCATCCTTGATCAGATGAAGGAAGACCTGAAAGCCGTCGGCGAATAAGCACAGGGCGGAACCCGCTCATGGCAGATGCGGGGACGAACCGAAACCGGGCGTCCCCGTAAACTGCCGGATTGAAAACGACTCTTTATTGCCGCGGGTATCCCGCGGCCTGACTTGAACGAGGAGTGCAGGTTCATGACCGCCGAGGGTGAAAGAAAAGAACATGAATCCGGCCTGCCGGGAATTCTGGGAATCATCGACTCCGGGCTGAGCCGCTTCGAGTCCTTCGCGCTTGCTGTCGGCGTTCTGCTGATGGCGTTCAATACGGTGGCAAATGTCGTCGGCCGTTTTATTTTTCAGCACAGTCTGTTTTTCTCCGAAGAACTCAATCGAATCCTGATCATCCTGATTACCTTTGCAGGTATCAGCTATGCCGCACGCCATGGCCGGCATATCCGCATGTCGGCCATTTACGACGGACTATCGCCGCGGATTCGCAAAATACTGATGATCATCATTGCCGCGATCACCGCCTTGTCGATGTTTGCACTGTGTTACTTCGCCGTCGGCTATATACAGAAAGTCGCCAGCTCCGGTCGGGTGTTGCCATCCTTGCAGATTCCGGTTTACTGGATTTTTCTCTGGGTGCCGGTCGGGTTTTTCGTCACCGGCGTGCAATATGCGCTGACCGCCTACAAAAACATTATCGAAGACGACATTTACCTCTCTACCCATGTGCTCGAAGGGTATGACGAGAGTGAAGTGGAAGTCTGATCAGGAGACCTGAGCATGGCATCAACAATTTTCATCGTCATGATCGTGCTGCTGCTACTGGGTTTTCCCATGATGGTGCCGCTGATCATCGCCGCCTTTATCGGCTTTTTCCAGATGTTCGGCGGCATCGATAAAATGGATTTTATGGTGCAGCAGTTCCTCGCCGGGATTCGCCCCGCCTCGTTGATCGCAGTGCCGATGTTTATCTTTGCCGCGGATATCATGACGCGCGGCCAGTCGGCCAATCGCCTGATCGATATGGTGATGAAGTTTATCGGTCATATCAAAGGCGGGCTGGCGGTCAGTGCGGCGACCGCCTGTACACTGTTTGGCGCCGTGTCCGGCTCGACCCAGGCAACCGTGGTCGCGGTCGGCTCGCCGCTGCGCCCGCGGATGCTGAAGGCCGGTTACAAGGACTCCTTTGTGCTGGCGCTGATCGTCAATTCCAGCGACATCGCGTTTCTGATTCCGCCGAGTATCGGTATGATTATTTACGGCGTTATCTCGAATACCTCGATCTCCGAGCTGTTTATCGCCGGCGTCGGTCCCGGCCTGCTGATTCTTCTGATGTTTTCGATCTACAGCATCATCTATGCGACCGTGCAGGGCGTGCCGACCGAGGAAAAGGCGACCTGGAGCGAACGCATGACCGCCGTGCGCATGGCCGTCTGGCCGCTCGGTTTTCCGCTGATTATCGTCGGCGGCATCTATGGCGGTATTTTCAGCCCCACCGAAGCGGCCGCCGCCTGCGTTCTGTACGCGCTGATTCTCGAGGTTGGTGTATTCCGTTCGCTGACGCTGACGGATATTTATAAAACCGCCAAGTCCACCGGGCTGATCACAGCCGTGGTGTTTATCCTGGTCGGGGCAGGGGCTGCGTTTTCCTGGGTAATTTCGTTTGCCCAGATTCCACAGGAAATGCTCGGGGCGATCGGCATTACTGAAATGGGCCCGACCGGCGTGCTGGTGGTGATCTCGATTGCCTTTTTCGTCGGCTGCATGTTCGTCGATCCGATTGTGGTGATCCTGGTGCTGGTGCCGATTTTCGCACCGGTCGTCAAAGCCACCGGCCTCGATCCGGTACTGGTCGGTATCGTGATCACCCTGCAGGTCGCCATAGGTTCGGCAACGCCGCCCTTCGGTTGCGATATCTTTACCGCTATCGCGGTCTTCAAGCGCCCTTATATCGATGTGGTCAAGGGGACGCCGCCGTTTATCTTCATGCTCCTGCTTTCCGCCGTCCTGCTGATCATGTTTCCGCAAATTGCCCTGTTTCTCAGGGATCTGGCGTTCAACTAGTATTAACGGGGGAGGAGTTGCATGTTTAAACGTATCATGGTGCCGACGGACGGCTCTGAGCACGCCAAAGACGCGCTGAAAAAAGCCGTCGAACTGCAAAAGCTCTGTGGCGCGGAACTGTTTATATTGTCGGTTTACCGCCACTACGGCCTGCTGGAGAAATCTATGTCGATGGTCCGACCGGAAGACCCGGAAAACATCGACGATGCCTTGCAGGCCCACAGCAAGACCATGGCCGAGGATTTCAAGAAACTGGCTGTCGAGCTCGGCAGCGACAAGCCGCGGGCCTTTGTCAAAAGCGGCCATCCGGCACGCACCATCGTGAAATTCGCCGATGATAAAGAGATCGACCTGATTGTGCTCGGTAGCCGCGGGCTTGGTGACGTGGATGGCTTTCTGCTCGGCAGTGTTTCGCACAAGGTCACCAGTCTTGCAAAATGTCCGGTGATGGTCATCTAGATCGACATGGCTGTTATACAATCCCGTGCGTAAGGTAGCGCCGTTCAGCGGGACATGCCGCCTGCTTGACCGGGCAGGCGTCAGCGGCTCGGTCGGCCTGATCGTGCTCGCGACCGACCTGACCAGCGAGCGTGATTTCCGCCGCTTGATGCAGACACACCAGCTGGATTTCGATCTTTACGTCAACCGTATCCGTTTCGACAACCCCGTGACCGAAACGAGTCTGCGCTCGATGGAGAGCGATCTTGCCGATGTCGCAGCGCAGATTCTGCCGGCCTGTCCGCTCGATATCGTGGCCTTTGCCTGCACGTCGGCCTCCGCGCTGATTGGTGACGATGCGGTTACTCAGGCCATCCGGCGCGGCAAACCGGGGGTGCGGGTCATTACCACGGCGGCCGCCTCCAGCCGCAGTCTGGCAGCGCTCGGCAAGCGGAAGATCAGTGTCTTGACGCCTTACAGTCGAGAGGTCAGTCTGGGGCTGACCGATTACTTTGGGCGTCAGGGCCTGGACATCGTTTCCCTGACTTACCTGGACGTCGACGACGATCGCGATATTGCCAGAATTTCTCCCGAGACCATCATGCAGGCCGCGCTGGAAGCGACCGCCAAGGAGGCGGAGGCCCTGTTTATTTCCTGTACCGCTTTGCGGGCGGTGGAGATGATTGAGGCCATTCAGGAACGAATCGGTAAACCGGTTATCAGCAGTAATCAGGCGACTTTCTGGCAAACCGTTTATTCACTGGAGCAAACGTCCAAGCCTGTTTAAAATCGCTGCAATCGACTGCTGCCGCAGCGATTTTAAACAGACTATCAGAGGAACCAATAATAACAAATGAATGGAAATGATACCGGCGAATTTACCCTGCAGCCCGGTGCCGAGGAGAATCGAAGCGATGCCGAAACCCGCTTTGACACCATGTACATCCGCTTGCGCGAACGCATAACCCTGCTCGATTACGAGCCCGGCATGCGGATTTCCGAAGAGGGCATGGCGCAGGAATTCAACGTCAGCCGCACGCCGGTGCGGCGTGTTTTCAGCCGTCTTGAAGCGGAGGGGCTGGTGGAGATCCGCCATGGCGCGGGCACCTTTGTCACCGCGGTGGCGCCGGAGGATTTACGTGCGGTCTATCTGCTACGTATGGAGCTGATCCAGCTTATCGATGTACTCTCACCCAGGCCGGCGCAGGATGAAACCATACAGGGAATGCGGGCTCTGCAGCAGCAAACCCTGGAAATAAAGGGTTCGGAAAATCCGAAACGGCTGTTCGCACTGGTCAATATGCGGATGTTCGAATTGATGATGGAACTGGTCGGTAATGCACCGCTGCGGGAGATATTGCAACTACTGTTCTATCGGACAGCGAGAATGTGGCCATATCTTATGGATGACGAAATCGTGATTCGCGAGGCCGAGACGCTTTACCGCGAGATCGATGAAACCGTCCGTGTGCTGGAAAACGGGCAGGTCCCCACGGCCGGACATCTCCGGCGTTGTCATATCGCCATGGCCTTGCAGCGCTTGATGGAGATGTACCCCTTACATGAAACACGACAAACGGAATAAATTCCGATGCTGACGTTGCGAACAGTTCTTGAAGCGGTCGAACCGGTTTCCCGCTATACGGTCCGTACGCCGCTGGTGCCTGCCACCAGTCTCGCTGACACAGGCCGGCAGGTCCGTCTCAAGCTCGAGACTACCCAGGCGATCGGCGCCTTCAAGATTCGCGGTGCGGTCAATGCGCTAAGCAAGCTGACCGGGGAGCAGCGGGCCAGGGGTGTGGTCTGTGTCTCGACCGGCAATCATGGCCGTGCGCTGGCCAGCGCCGCCGCGCAAATGGGCAGCAGGGCAACGGTTTGCATGTCGTCACTGGTGCCGCGCAACAAGCTGGAGGCGATTGCCGCACTCGGCGCGGATGTGCGCATTCACGGTAAATCCCAGGACGAAGCGCAGGCGCTGGTTGAGGAACTGGTCGACAAACAAGGCATGACTGAAATTCCCCCTTTCGACCACCCCGACGTATTGTCCGGCCAGGGCACGATCGGTCTGGAGATATGCCAGGACTGGCCAGCTGTCGATACGCTGATCGTGCCGCTGTCCGGCGGCGGCCTGATCAGCGGCGTGGCACTGGCCGCCAAAGCGATCAATCCCGACATCCGGGTGATTGCCGTCAGCCCGCGGCGCGGCGCGGCCATGGCCGCCAGTCTTCGTGCGGGCCGGCCGACCGAGGTCGAGGAACTGCCGACCCTGGCCGACTCGCTGGGCGGTGGAATCGGCCTGAATAACCGTTATACCCTGGAACACGTCAGTGCGCTGGTCGATGAGGTGGTCTTGCTGAGCGAACGGCAGATCGCCGATGCGATGCGCTACCTGTATTTTAACGAAGGACTGGTCACCGAAGGCGCCGGCGCCGTCGGTGCGGCGGTCCTGATCGAGCAGGATATCCGTGAACGGCTGGCCGATACACTCGGCAAACGTATTGCGATCGTAGTTTCCGGGCGCAATATCGATATGCAGGACTTTACGCAGATCGTCAATAAATCACATCCGGTTTACAGCCGGAACGGGGAGGACGGACATGCCTGATATCAGAATCCTGACCGAAGCGGAGTTGCGCCAGTGCGTACGGCTCGATAAACAGGCCGTCGATATCACCGAGCAGGCCTTCACGCAGCTGGAGAAAGGCGTGGTTACCATGCCGCCGGTACTGAGTATGGCGATGCCATCCGTCAACGGCGAGGTGGATGTCAAAACCGCTTATATTCAGGGTCTGAACACCTTTACCATAAAAGCCAGCCCCGGCTTCTTCGACAATCCGGCCAGAGGGCTGCCGAGTCTCGGCGGTCTGATGGTGGTTTTCTGCGCGCAGACCGGCGTTGTCAAAGCTGTATTACTCGACAACGGCTATCTGACCGATGTGCGTACGGCTGCAGCGGGCGGTGTGGCGGCCCGCCACTTCGCGCCGTCGCAGGTACAAACCGCGGGTATTATCGGTGCCGGTGTACAGGCGGCGTTGCAGGCGCAGGCCTTGTTGCTGGAGCGCCGCGTCGAGCGCCTGCTGGTCTGGTCGCCGACCCGCACCAACGCCGAGCGTTATGCGCAACGGCAGCAGGACATCCTGGGTATTCCGGTAACGGTTGCAGAAAATGCAGAATCCGTGGTCCGGCAGTCGCAGCTCGTGGTTACTACAACTCCAGCAGGCGAACCCCTTATCCAAGCCGACTGGCTGCATCCAGGCTTGCATATTACCGCGATGGGTGCGGATTCGCCGGACAAAAACGAACTGCAGGCCGAGGTCCTGATCAGGGCGGACCGGTTCGTCTGCGACAGGGTTCAACAGTCTCTGGAACGGGGCGAGTTGCGCAGCGCGGTGGCGGCGGGCTTGATCAGCGCCGATACGCCTGTCGATGAACTCGGCCAGGTTTGCAGCGGGCAGCTTGCCGGCCGCCGGGACGATCAGGAGATTACCGTCTGCGATTTGACCGGCACCGGCGTACAGGACACGGCGATCGCCGATCATGCACTCGGGGTTGCGATCCGAAGCGGTTTGGGCAGCGTTATCAAGGCATGATCAAGCTTGACGAATACGATCTGAAAATCCTCGAGATATTGCAGCAGGACGGGCGCATCTCCAAAGTCAGGCTGGCCGAGGCGATCAATCTGTCGGCCAGTCCGGCCTGGAGTCGTCTGCAGCGTCTGGAAAAAGAGGGTGTGATACGCGGCTACCACGTGGAGCTGGATCACCGGCAACTGGCGGCTTTCACCCGTGTGATGGTGGAAATCACGCTGGCCTCTCATCAGAGCGCGGATTTTGCGCGTTTCGAGGAGGCGATCAAGGCAATTCCTGAAATCATTGAGTGCCAGGCAGTTGGTGGCGGAGTGGATTATTTAATGCACATCGTCACGCGCGATATCGACAGTTATCAACGCCTGATAGACCGGCTGTTGCTGGACGACATCGGTATCGATAAATACTACAG